>CAMSSU010000027.1 GCA_947063485.1 uncultured Clostridia bacterium
TATATCAGAATAACCGCCTGCCGGATGAAGTGAAGGAGGATGCCAAAAGGCTATTGCGGGTTATTACCCTCATCCTGGGCGCGATTCTCTTTGTCAGCGGCATTTTTGAGGCATTCAATCTCTTCCCGCAGGATATTGTGCTCTTGGCCTCTATCGGCGCCTGCCTTGTTGTGCTGGTAGTTTACTATATCCTTTTCCGAAAAAAATTTGGCGAATACACACGCTAATCGGCAAACAGCTCCCGGCGCGGAGCTGTTTTCATAGAGTTTTGGGAGGCAGTATGTATCGAATTATTTTAGATGCGATGGGCGGAGACAATGCGCCGAAAGCGATCATAGAAGGGGCGGTTTTGGCCCTGGAGGAATACCCGGATATTGAGATCCAGCTAGTTGGCGATCAACAGCTCGTGGAGAAACATCTGGCGGAGCATACTTACGACAAAGAGCGCCTTTGCGTCGTCCATGCGTCTGAAGTAATCGAGATGGCAGAGCCGCCGGTCAACGCAGTGCGCACCAAGAAGGATTCCTCGCTGGTAGTTGGAATGAATTTGCTTGCCGAGGGCGAGGGTGATGCTTTCGTGACGGCAGGCAGCACAGGCGCGACAGTTGCCGGAGGGACGCTGATCGTCCGCCGGGCAAAAAATGTGCTGCGCCCTGCGCTGGCTCCGGTAATTCCGACGGCCACAGGCTGCGCTCTGCTTATCGACTGCGGTGCAAATGTCGATTGCAAGCCGGAGCAGCTGGAACAGTTTGGCGTGATGGGGAGCATCTATATGCATGAGGTGCTGGGGATCCAAAACCCGCGCGTGGGCCTGGTCAACAACGGCGCGGAAGAGGAGAAGGGAAATGCTCTGACGAAGGAGGCATTTCAGCGTCTGAAAAAGGCAGATCTCAATTTTATCGGCAATGTCGAGGCGCGGGATTTGCCGCTTGGAGCCTGCGATGTGATCGTCTGCGATGGGTTTGTGGGCAACGTCGTGATGAAACTGATGGAGGGATGCGCCGCCTCATTTTCCACGATGCTTAAGCGGGAATTCATGAAAAAGACCAGCTATAAAATCGGCGCAGTTTTGGCAAAGCCGGCACTAAGAAGTTTCAAAAAACAGATGGATTATACAGAATACGGGGGAGCACTTTTACTGGGAGTAAATTCGGGGGTTATTAAGGCGCATGGAAGCTCCAATGCCAAGGCGATCAAGAACGCGATCCGCCAGGCGAGGACTTTCACGCAGCAGGGGACAGTTCAGCTGATCAAGGAAAAATTATCTCAGCTAAGCTGAGAAAAAGGAGGAAATTTTTATGAACAAAAATTTGCGGAAGATCCTTGTTGGCGCAATCCTTGCGGCGCTGGTATGTGTGGTTACCTTTACGGTGCGCGTGCCAATTCCCATGACGCAGGGCGCATATGTCAATCTGGGGGATTCGGTCGTCTACCTGGGCAGCTTTTTTAGCTGCAATGTTGTAACGGCTCTTGCCCTGGGGCTGGGCAGCGCCTTGGCGGATATTCTGGCCGGCGCCGCAGTTTATGCGATCCCGACTTTCCTGGTCAAAACAGCGATGGCGCTGATTGCGATGCTCATTTTCAAAAAGAGCAAGACGATCAAAGGCTATTTGCTGGGCAGCATTGCGGCCGGGCTTGTCATGGCAGCGGGATATTTTGTCTGTGAAAGCGTCATGTTTGGCGTTGTTACGGCAGCTGCTTCCATTGTGGGCAATCTCATCCAGCTGGCAGGCGGCGTTGTGATTTCGGCGCCTGTGTGGTATGCGCTGAAAAAATTTGCATTGCCCCAGAAAGCGAAGATTTCATGAAACTGACGATTTTGGGGGAGTATGGCCCGTTTGCTCCGGCAGGCGGCGCCTGCTCCTCTTATTTGTTACAAGGGAAAAAAGGCGGCAATGTTCTGCTGGATTTGGGCAACGGCGGTCTGGCGCAGCTGCAAAAGCATCTGCCTATCTCCAAGATAGATGCCATCATCCTGACGCACCTGCATTTCGACCATATTTCGGATTTGCAGATTTTGGGATACGCACTCTCACAGCTCAAACTGCCAAAAAAGCCGGCGCTCTATCTGCCTCAAACGCCAGAGGAAATGGCGCGGCTATATGCCCTGCCCGCCTTTGATGTGCATCCGATTTGGGATGATCTGGAGATCCAGATTGCGGATATGAAGCTGGTTTTTGCTAAAATGACGCACCCGGTTGAGGCGTATGCCGTCATGGCAGAGGAAGAGGGAACCTGCTTTCTATATTCGGGCGATACGACGCGCAATAAGGCCATCGAGCGCCTGGCAGAGATGGCAGATTTTGCCCTGCTGGATGCGGGGCTTTTGGAGGCGCAGGCTGGGGCCGGCGCGCCGCATATGAGCGTCGGGCAGGCATGCGAGGTCGGAAGATTTGCTGGGAAGATGGTTTTAACGCACCTCTCTCCGCTGTATACCCGGGAACAGATTCGCAGGGAGGCCGCAGAAGAGGCAATTTTGGCAAAGAGTGGGATGACTTTTGAAATTTAGATGGCAAGATCATTTTCCATATTGCAGTCTGACGGCGCGGTGCCCGCTGTTTTTCGCGGCTATTGCGTTCCTGTTAGGGTTGCTTTTGGGCGGAGCGGTGGAGTTTTCCTGCGCCGCTTTCTTTGCCGTGGCAGCAGCTCTGTTTCTCGGGTTTCTCTGCTGTTACCGCCGGAGTTTTGCGGGTTTTCTGCTCTTGGCTAGCATCTTTTTCTGCGGCATCGGCTCGATGCGGCATGCGCTCTGCATCGATTACACCCAGATGGATCTCGAGCATGGCGCGGTGGTGGAAGGGCGGATCGAGCGCAAAACCCAGAAGGAGGGATATGTGCTTTATCGCCTCGGTGAGGTAAAGATAGGGGAAGAGAAGCTGGAAGGAGGAATTTTTCTTTCCTCCCAATCGGATTATCAGGTAGATGATTATATCATTGCGCAGGTAAATCTGCGCATTCCCGAGCGGGCAGACTATCCGCTGGGCTTTGATGATTTTCTCTATTGCCGCTCGCAAAATGTCCTGCTGCGCGGCACGGCGCTCACCGATCAGAAAACAGGAGAGGCGGGCGATGCCGCTTCCTTCTTTCATGGGGTGAACCGCTGGATGAAGGCGCAGATGAAAGGGTTGTTTCGGGAATCTGCCCTGGCGCAAAGCCTGGTGCTCGGGGAAAACGGTGATCTGGAGCCGGAAGTTGCCGCGCAGTTTGAGCAGGCGGATATCGGGCATATCCTCTCCATCTCGGGTATTTATCTGTTTTTCTTCGCCATGCTTTTGGAGCGCTTTCTGCTCTTCTGCCATGTGCCGAAAAAATGGCGCGACGGAGCTGGAATTCTGCTGTTTCTCATATTTCTTCTCATTTTTGGAGAGAACACAGCAGTTTGGAGAATGGCAATTTACTACGGTGCGCTGAAGATTTGCAGCATCTGCTGGAAGAAGGGCGATGAACTCACATTCCTGTCGCTGGCTTTCTTCGTCACTATCTTACCGAACCCGGCGAAAGTTTACGATCTGGGCGTGCAGTATTCCTATGCCGCGGTCTTTTCGCTGATCTGCCTGATGCCTTATTTTGAAAAATTGCTTTCGCGCATCAAGCCGGATTTTTTGTCCAAAGCCCTGGCCAGCATGCTCTGCCTCAATATCGGCTTATTGCCGCTGCTCATTCGCCAGGAAAATAAGATATGGGCATTTTCCTTATTGGCAAATCTGTTTGTAACGCTGTATACTTCTTTTCTTCTTCCGCTTCTAACCATCTTTACGCTGATTTACGGCGTATTTGGAGAAGCGGTGTCTTTCCTTGGGGTGATAGGAGATGGGCTGCTTGGCATTTTGAAGGCATTTGCCGGGCGCGCGGAAATTTGGAAGAGGGCGGCGCTGGGGCTGTCCAGCCCAGGAGCGCTCCTTCTGCTGTTTTGGTTTCTGCTCCTCTTTCTTCTCTCGCGCCAGAACTTCCTTTCCCGAAAGCCCAAGGCGATCTGCGCGGGTGTTTTTGCCGTTATTATGGCAGGAGCGGCATTTCTTCCTCCGCTTTTCAGCCCCGGGATTCAGATTGATTTTTTAAATGCAGATGGCCTAAGCGCAGTTGTTCGGGCGGAAAACGGGGCGTGCGCTGTGGTTGGGACGGCGGCAGGCAGAAGCAGCGCCGACTATGTGATCAAAAATGGCTATGCGCCGCAATATACGCTCTGCCTATCCAAAGAGGAGCGGCATACTGAGGGAGTTGAGCGGCTTTGGGAATTTGGGTATGCCGGGGAAATCCTGGCTGTGCCGGATGCAGTGAGAGTGCTGGAACAGCGTTATGGCATTGCGTGCACGGAAATGGGGAGCATGATCTTGCCGCTCAGCCCGCGGTGCCGCATACTCGTCATATATCATGAGACTCACCGGATGATTGAGCAGATTCGTGTAGAAATAGACGGGCGCAGCGTATGCGTGATGGATCTTTCCGAGGATGGGCCGAATGGCCAAGAGCGGGCAGATGTGCTATACTGGGAAGGCGCAGACCGCACTGCGCTTTCTGACGGCGTTGAATGTGGGCATCTTATTTTGCGCATCCCGGAGTGGGGAAGGGCGCTGCCTGTTTCCGACGATGGAAAACGCCGGATCTATAATTTATATGAGGCGGGAAAAGTAACGGTGCATTTCCAAAAGCGCACGAGATTGGAGGCTATGTATGGAAGCAGCTGAGTTTTTGCGAAAACGAAAAGAATATAAGGCGGAGCAGCTGTTTTTCCTCTATGGCAACGAGCCGTATCTGGTGGATACCACGGCCAAACAGCTTATCGCCGAACTGCGGGTAGAGAACTTCGGCTTTAACTATACGGTTTACCGGGAAAAGGCAGACTTCCGCGAGATATCCGATATGTGCAGGCAAATGCCCTGTTTTGCGGAGCACCGGGTGGTGCAGCTGGAGGATCTGGATCTTTTTGAAAAAAATAGCCATATGCCCGAACTCCTGGAAGATTTGCCGGAATACACAAAGCTTGTTGTCATAAAGCATGGCAAGCTGGATAACCGAAAAGCGTTTACAAAGGCGTTGATGAAAAAGGCGGTTTGTGTGCAGTGCGATTCTCTGGCAGATGCCGCCATGCTGCGCTGGATTGCCAGCTCTGCCAAGAAGCAGGGCGTGATTTTGCCGCGCCAGTCTGCAGAGCTGATCTATGAGGTTTGCGGCAGCGATATGTATGCCATCCAAAACGAAATCAATAAGCTGAAGTTTTACCCATCCGCGCCGCCCGAACAGGGGATGGAGGCCATTCTCTCTGCCTCCACAGAGTACGATACTTTCAGCTTTCATAAACTGATGATGGCGGGGCAGTATGACAAGGCCATGGATATTTTGCGCAAAGTACAGCGAGATAGAAAGAACTTTGCCGGGTTCATCGGCCTAATTATCTCAAAGATTTCGCCGATTTATATGGCAAAATCCTGCCTGAATGCGGGATGGACGCAGCGCATGGCGGTCTCGGAAATGCAAAAGGCAGGAATCAAGGAGTATCCGGCTAAACTGGCCTGCGAGGACGCCGCACATTTTACCATGCTGCAATTAAAGCAGGCGCTGAGAACCCTGGAATCCATTGATTTTTCCATCAAATCCGGCGGAAAGGCGGAGGGGATTGAGACGGCGATGCTGCGCGTCTATGGAGCGGTATAAAAAAGAGAAATAAAAAAACTTCCGGAGGGTGGCCGGAAGTCTTTTTTGCACATCTATAAAACAGGGGGGTTTTATAGGCTGTTTTCCCTTATTTCGAGAGCGAAGCGAGCTTCTCGGAAATCTGGGCCTTTTTGCGGTTTGCTTTGTTCTTATGAATGATGCCTTTGGTCGCGGCGCCATCCACAACGCTTGCTGTTTCGCTCGCCAGAGCTTTTGCAGCATCGGCATCGCCGGCAGCGATAGCAGCATCGAATTTCTTCAGCTGCGTTTTGTAAGCAGAGCGCACGCTCTGATTCTGCTCGGATTTTTTCGCGATGACCTTAATGCGCTTTTTCGCAGATTTGATATTAGCCATTTTTTCACCCCTTATCGTAATAATCGAATTCAACAGTAAAAATACTATCACACTCGCCCGCATAATGCAAGGGATTTTTTTCATTATTCTGCCTATACTATTAGGAAAAAAGGGAAGAAGGTGCATCAATGCGAAATATCAGAACAGATCTGGCTTCCGAGCTGAACGAAGATGCCGGGGCTTTGGCGGGAGTGCGCATGCAAAGCGATGAGATTGGCGGGGTTTCCTGCACAAAAGTATACGTCGATTCCGAGGAAGGGGCGAAGAAGCTGGGAAAACCCATGGGAAAATACTTCACGCTGGAGGTGGGCGACGTCTCTTTAAAAAATTCGGTGGATCTGACGGATGCCGCCCATAGCGTCGCAAGCGTGATGCAGGAGTTTATCGGCGCGGAAGGGGGAAAAACGGCGCTGGTCGTCGGGCTGGGCAACCGCCGGATTACGCCGGATTCCCTTGGCCCGAAGGTATGCGAAAAGATATTCGTAACCCGGCATATCAAGCAGAATCTCCCGGAAATTGCCGGAGAGGATGTGGCCAGCGTTTCGGCGATCGCTCCGGGCGTGCTGGGCGTAACGGGAATGGAATCGGAAGAAGTGATACGCGGTGTTTCCCAACAGGTGAAGCCGGATGTGATCATCGCCATCGATGCGCTGGCCTCCCGCAAAACCGAGCGGATTGGAGCCAGCATACAGATTTCCAATACCGGGATTGCGCCGGGCTCTGGGCTTGGGAACCATAGAAAGGAGCTGACGCAGGGCTCTCTTGGAGCTATGGTGATCGCCATAGGCGTCCCGATGGTGACCTACGCCTCCACCATTGCCTGCGATCTGCTGGAGGCGGCTTTTGACAAGACGGTGGAAGAGGAGGATATTCAGGCGCTGTTTGCGGCAATTCAGGCTGCGAATGGAGCGGAACTTATCGTTACGCCCAAAAATATCGATATCTTATCCGAAAAGACGGCGGTGCTTTTGGCGCTCTCGCTGAACTTTGCGCTCAATCCAGACTTCCCGCAGGAGAAAATAGATAACCTCATGGAGTGCTAAAACCTTGATATTCCGAATAGGGATAATTGGAGGGAAAAGCCATGAAAAATTCTTCGCGGATTCTGACCGGAGGAGCAATGATGCTCTTCTTTCTGACGTTATGCCTATCAGTTCAAAGCCTGCTTGGAGGCAGCGCGCTGGCTGCTTCGGATGGACTGCTCCGGCTTTACCCGGAAAAATCGCCTGAGCTCAGCGGCAGCCTGATTCCCGGGGAGGGCGAAAATCAGAGCATTCCCGTTACCGCAGATGGAAACATCTCGGACTGGCTTTCGCCAAAAGAGGAGCAGGAAATCCAGCCGCCCAGCCAGGAGGGCGGGCAGGATAGAGAATATGCGGTTTCGGGCAAAGTGAACGTGCTCATTTATCACACACATACCAATGAGGCATACCGGCAGACGCCGGAAGACAGCTATGAGCCTTCCGGGACAGACCGGACCAAGGATCATGAAAAGAGCGTTGTGCGGGTTGGTGAAGAGCTGAAAACCTGCCTGGAGAGCTATGGATATACTGTGATTCACGACACGACAGACCACGAGCCGCCCAAGCTGACCACAGCTTATGATCGCTCTTTGGCCACGATTGAGCAGTACAAGGAAAAATACCCGGAAATCCAGATCTTTATCGACGTGCACCGAGATTCACTGGGGCTGGAGAATATGGAAAACGACGTGGTGGAAGTTGACGGCAAGCGCTGTGCGAAGGTGATGTTTGTTGTCGGCCAAGGGAAAAAATACGACGATAAGCCGGATTTTGATACCAACAATGCCTTAGCAGAGAACATCACGGGCAAGCTCAATGGATATGCCAAAGGGCTTTGCAAAGCGCCGCGCATCCGCACAGGGCGCTATAATCAGCAGGTGGGCAAATACTGTATGCTGATCGAGGTTGGCCATGATGCCAATACTCTGCAGGATGCGCTCAACTCAATTCCTTATGTTGCAAAGGCAATGAACGAGACAATCCAAATAAACCGCTGAGGCCAATAAAGCATGCCGGCAAAGAGCCAGCGTGCTTTATTGTTATTTACTTGCGCTTGCTTTCAATCATGATATAATGTTCTTGAAGTGATGCCGTGCGTGGGCATTTGCCGCGGCATCAGGAAATAGAAAATGGCAGACGCGAATATATGAATATTTTCGGGAAAGATATGGAGAAAAGAGAGTTATCGATCGGCTTTTTTGATTCGGGCGTAGGCGGCCTTAGCGTATTAAAGCACGCCAGAGAGCAGCTTCCCAAAGAGAATTTTATTTTCTATGGCGATAACGCACATGCGCCTTATGGAGAGCGCAGCGAAGAGGAGATACGCGCCCTTTCTTTTGCATGCTGTGATCGGCTGTTTGAGCGGGGGGTCAAGGCTCTGCTCGTGGCCTGCAATACGGCCACGGGCGCGGCAATCCACGCCATGAGAGAGCGCTATCAGATTCCTGTCGTCAGCATAGAGCCAGCCATTAAGCCGGCAAGCGAAAGCAAAGAAGAAGGAAAAATTCTGGTTTTGGCGACCCCGTTTACGATAGAAGGCGCGCGCTATCACAGGTTGGTAGACCGGGTTGGCTGCGGAGACAGGCTGATCCAGGTTCCCTGCAAAGGGCTGGCAGATTTGGTGGAAAAAGGGGAGTTTGAAAGCGAGGAGATTGCAGAATATCTGCAAAAAAAATTCGCGCAGTTTCCCAGGCAGCCCATCTCAGGCGTCGTGATTGGGTGCACGCATTATTCTTTCATTGCGCCGCTCATTCAAAAGATCGCAAAACAGCGCTTTTCCGGCTCATGCACGCTCTATGACGGCAGATACGGCACAGTGCGGCAGCTGCGGCGCGTGTTGGAGCAGGAGCAGATGCTCTCCCAAAGGGGGAACGCCAGCTGTGAGATTCTCTCTTCGGCAGGGCCGGAAAGCGTTGCGCTCATGCGAAAGATTTTGGAAGCATGAGGGAACTTATGCGAAAACTATGCGTCTAATGGATAGAGGAGGTGTTAAAAATGGATTGCAAAATGTTTTCCTCTATGATAGATGATTATTTGGATGATGCTTTGCCTGGGGAGCAGAGAGCGCTTTTTCTGGCGCATGTGGCCGAGTGCAGAGCATGCAAAAAGGAGCTGGAGCACGCGCAGAATATGCTGGAAGCCCTGCGAAAGAGCACAGTCGATGCTCCTGATTTTATCACTCCGGCCATTCGGAAAATCCGCCGGCAGGCGGGCGCGAGAAGAAAGAGAGCCGCGGCTTTTGCAGGCATTGCGGCCGTCCTGCTCATCAGCGGCATATTCTTATTTGAGAATATGAATTTATATGCGCGCAAGGATTTGCCGATGGCACAGAACGAATGCGCAGGCGGATACACCAGCGAAGATTGCGCCCTGCCAGCCGAGCAGCAGCCCGAGGAGAGTGGACAGGAGATGAAATACCGCAGCGCTTCCTACAGTGCGTTTGACGCGGATATTCTGGTTTTAGAGGAGGCACAGGCGCAGCAGCTGCTGGAATTTCTAAAAGACCGAGAGATAACCCTGGAGCCGGCAGAAGGCGGAAGTTATTTGCCCATAGAGGGAATGCGGGAAGTGCTTTTGCCGTTTTTTGAACACAGCGATATTGCCGTGGATTTGGAGCAATATCGAGCGCTGTTTTTGCCAGGAGTTTAAGAAAACCACCCAATGCAGGTGGTTTTTTTCATTCTCTGTGCTTTTGCAGATAGTGCCTGGTTTCCCTCCAAACATCTCCGGACAGCAGAAGCAATGCGAATAGGTTTGGAAGCGCCATGAGTGCGTTGAGCAAATCCGACAGCGACCAGACGATGCTGGCCTTTGTCGTCGCGCCCCAAAAGAGCACAAACAGGAAAAACAGACGGTAGCAGAGCTGTGCCCTGGGGGAGAGGTTATTTTTGAGCAGATAGCGCAGAGCCTGTTCGCCGTAAAAAGACCAGGAAAGAGGGGCGGATAAGGCAAAGAGGCAGAGGATGACGGGGATAAAATAGCGGCCGAACCCGGGCAGGGCAGCCTCATAGGCAGCAGAAGCGTAGGCGGCGCCCTCCAAATTTTGGATGCCAGAGAGCAGCAGGACAAGCGCACTGGTGCCGCAAGCCAGCACGACCGAGATAAAGACCTCTAAGATGCCCAGCATGGCGTGGCGCACAGGCTCCTTGCTCTCGGCGGCCGCATGGACGATGCTGGCGCTGCCCAGCCCTGCTTCGCTGGAAAAGATGCCGCGCGAGATCCCGTAGCGCATGGGCTGGGAAATGAGCGCGCCGAACAGCCCGCCGCCTGCCGCGGCCGGGCGAAAGGCATCCTGCCAAATGACTGTGCAAACCTGCGGGAGCCGATCCAGATTGGCTAGAATTGCAAACAATCCGCAGAGCAAAAATAAAAGATCGATGATGGGAATAGCGATGGAGGTGAATTTCGCGATCCCCTTGACGCCCCGCAGGATGATCATGCCGCAAAAAAGCGTGAGCAGGGCCCCGGTGAGCCACTGGGGAACGCCAAACTCATAGGCGAGCACTGTGCTGGCAGAATTGGATTGGCAGATATTGCCGATGCCAAAGCTGGCAAAAACGGCTGAAAGGGCATAAAGTGCGGCGCCGATGGGGCTGTGCGCTCCGTATTTTAAGTAGTACATCGGGCCGCCGATCATCTGGCCATCCAAAGATTTGGCGCGGTATTTCATGGCCAGAAGTATTTCTGCATACTTGATGATCATGCCGGCGAATGCAAAAAAGAGCATCCAAAGCGCGGCGCCCGGGCCGCCCAGGGAGAGCGCAGTCGCGACGCCCACGATGCTGCCAATGCCCACGCTGCCCGCCAGAGCGGTCGTCAGAGCAGAAAAGGGAGAAAGCGTATTCTTATTTGCGCTTTTGTCCGTTAGAATTTTGATGCAGGAATGAAATTTTCTAAATTGAAAAAAGCGTGTCTTGAAAGTGAGAAAAATGCCTGTGCCCAGGATGAGGGACGGCATAAAGGTTTTCCAAAGTAAGTCGCTTAGCTTTAAAAATAAGTCGCCCATGTTTCACCATATTCTAAGCGCAAAAGATTGGTGCGCGCATAGTATAGAATATACCGAGGTGGTGAGAGATATGCCTAGCAGAGGCGAGATCTATTTTGCAGACCTGGATCCCGTTTTGGGATCGGAGCAGGGCGGGGTCCGCCCGGTGCTCATCATCCAAAACGACGTGGGAAACCGGTACAGCCCAACTGTAATTGTTGCCGCAGTCACCTCGAGTTTGAAGAAAAATACTTTGCCAACACACATCGATATTGGCGAATTCAGCGGGCTCTCCAAGCGGAGCTATATTCTTTTGGAGCAGCTTAGAACTTTGGATAAACGGCGGCTGCGAAATAAGGTTGGCAGGCTCCCAGAAGAGGTGATGAGCAAGGTGGATGAAGCGTTGCGCATCAGCGTGGGAGTGCAGTGCGAAGAGAAAACCTTTTTATAAAACTGAATAATATGATATACTATTAGCGTAGAGCGCGTCTCTGCGCTAATTTTCTATCGCTGGCATTGCGCCGGCAAATTTTTTGAGGTATTTGATGAGCAAGCTAAAAGACAACAAGATTATCTCCTATATCGCCATAACCATTGGCGTCGCGATCTCCATTTTCTCGCAGAACTACTTTCTGCTCCCAAACCAGATTTCCACAGGCGGCTTTTCGGGAATCGCGACGATTCTATACTATCTATTCGGCCTGCCCGTCGGCATCACGATGCTGGTTTTGAATGTCCCGCTGTTTCTGGTTTCCTTTAAAAAGCTGGGCTCGGGCTTTGTCCTGCGCTCGCTTTATGCGATGATCATGTATTCTCTGCTGACGGATCTTTTCCCGATTCGCCCGCTGACGGAGGATATGCTTCTGGCCTCCATTTACGGCGGCGTGCTCATGGGGCTGGGGCTTGGAATCTCGGTCTATTTTGGCGGCAGCACGGGCGGCACAGATACGCTTGGCATGCTCATTCACCATAAATTCAAGTTTATCAGCGTCAGCGTTGGTATGCTGGCGATAGATGTTCTGGTTGTCGTGGCGACGGGTATTGTATTCGATATTCAGACGGCCCTGTTTGCCATTGTCGGGCTCTATATTTCCACAAAAGTGATGGAGATCTTCACAGAAGGCATCAACCGCGCCAGCGCTTTTCTCATTATCAGCCCTAAATATCAGGAGATTGAGGAGCAGATTCTGCAGGAGATGGATCGCGGCGTAACCGAGCTGTCGGCGAGGGGCGGCTATGGCGGCCACGAGGATCCTGCGCTGCTCTGCGTGGTGGAGAAAGGCCGGGAAGTGAGCTGGGTCAAGGAGATCGTCCATAAAATCGATCCCAAGGCCTTCATCGTATTCTGGGAGGCCAAGGAAGTGACGGGGGAAGGCTTTACCTTCGGGGATAAGCCGCGCCGGGAAAAAGCAAAAGTTGAAAAAACAGACGCTTCATTGTAGAATATACCTATTGTGATGGAAAGGGCTGGGTGAAATGCGCACAGTGAGGACAAACTCTCCGGGGGAGACGTATGAATTTGCAAAAAAAATTGGGCAAACACTCTCCGGCGGATGCACCATTGCCCTGGATGGAGGGCTGGGAGCCGGGAAAACTGTGTTTGTGCAGGGCCTGGCGGCTGGCCTTGGAATTGATAAGCCCATCACAAGCCCAACGTTTACCATCGTCCGTCAATACCAGGGAAGGCTGCCCCTCAACCATTTTGACGTCTACCGCATCGAGGAGCCCGAAGAGCTCTATGAGATTGGATTTTCTGAATATTTGGGGGATGGGCAGGTCGCCGTCATCGAATGGGCAGAGCGCATTGCCGCACTGCTGCCGGAAAACACGGTATTTATCAAACTGACTGGAGCAGGCGAGGAGCCCCGTGAGATTCTCGTGCAGGGTGAAGAGCGCCTGGAGGAGGCAAAATAGCGATGCGTTTACTATCGATCGATACATCCGGCGCGGTCTGCTCCGTCGCAGTATTCGAGCAGGAGCGGCTCATCAGCGAAATCTATCTGCATCATCATCTGAATCATTCGGCTGTCTTGATGGAGTTGGTTGATGAGTGCCTTGAAAGAGCGGAATGCAAGCTTTCTCAGATGGATTGTTTCGCTGTGAGCATTGGCCCGGGTTCCTTTACTGGGCTGCGCATTGGCATTGGAACGGTCAAAGCATTCTCCCAGGCCACGGGCAAGGGGATTGCCGCAGTGAGTTCTCTGGATTTGCTGGCGCAAAACGCCCCGGAACAGCGCGGCATTGTCTGCGCACTGATGGATGCGCGCAATCGGCGCGTCTTTGCGGCTATCTATGAGAATGGCCAAAAAAGATTGGAAGACTGCGTTTTGGAGCTGAATGAGTTGAAAGAAAAACTTCCGCAAAATCAGCCGGTTTATTTTGTGGGCGACGGCGCTTTGGCCTACCTGGAGGATTTAAAAGAGGGTTTTCCGGAATGTACGTTTGCGCCCAGCCAGTTTTGCCTACAAAGGGCGAGCGCAGCATATCCGCTGGCCTTGGCGGCGATGCAGCAGGGAAACCTGCTCACCAGCCAGCAGGCTAAGCTCAATTATCTGGTGCAGTCCCAGGCAGAGCGGAATTTGAGGGAAAAAGGGCAGTGAGTTTGCAGATGGAGCAGTTGCAGGTTGTGCGGGCTGGCATAGAGGATTTTGCGGATCTGCGCAGGTTAGAGCGCTCGTGCTTCTCTTCGCCCTGGCCAAGCGGCGTGCTGCGGGAGGATCTTTGCTCCAGGCAAAGCCGATATTTCCTGCTCAGGCAGGGTAAAGAGGCTCTGGGATATGCAGGGATATGGATGATTTTGGATGAGGCGCATATAAATAAGGTGTGCATCTCTCCGGCCTACAGACGGAAGGGCTATGGAAGATATTTGCTGCAGGGCGTTCTGCGGCAGGTCTGGCAGCTTGGCGCGGATAGCCTGACGCTGGAAGTGCGCAAAACCAATGCGGCGGCAATTGCGCTGTATGCCGGGCTTGGGTTTGAAGTGGAAGGTGTGCGCAAGGGCTATTATGAAGATACCGGCGAAGATGCCCTGATCATGTGGAAACGGGGCATTGGGGCGGAAATGGAGCGGCAGGCTGAGTGAAGAAGGAAATTCGCGGCATACAAATTCATTATGAGATTACCGGCGCAGGGGCGCCGCTGCTCATGCTGCACGGATGGGGCGGGTGCATCAACAGCTTTTTGCCTGTGATACAGGAGATGAGCAAATACCGCACGGTCTATGCCCTGGATTTTCCAGGGTTTGGCGAGAGCGGCATCCCGGACAGAGCCATGTGCGTCGCCGATTATATGGAAATTACGGCGGATTTTATCCGGGAAATGGGCATCGAGGGCACGGATATCATCAACCACTCGTTTGGCGGGAGGGTGAGCATCCTGCTGGCAAACCGCTATCCGGAGCTGGTGGGAAAAATTGTCTTTACAGATGCGGCAGGGGTCAAGCCACGGCGCACGCTGAAGTATTATCGAAAGGTTTATTTCTTTAAGCTCTGCAAAAAAGCGGCCAAAAGCAAGCTGGGAAGGGCGATTTTCAAATGCTTTGGCGTCGATGTGCAGCAGCGGGTTGCTCAGGCGGGCTCGGCTGATTATAAAGCGCTGAAAAACGAGGCTATGCGCGGCACATTTGTGCGGGTTGTGAACGAAGATCTCACGCCCTATCTTTCGGGCATCAAGGCGCCCTCCCTGCTGGTCTATGGCAGGCAGGATACGGATACGCCAGTCGGGCTGGCGGAAATTATGGAAAAGAAAATCCCGGATGCGGGGCTGGTCGTCCTGGAAAATGCGGGGCATTTTTCCTATCTCGATCAATATGCGCAGTATATGAAAATAGTAAAAGTATTTTTGGGGGTTCATTGACCTATGGAAACGGCATTCTATCTTGTTTCTGCATCGCTGGCCGGGCTTTTCTGCTTTTCGCTCAGCTTTAGCTATATGCATATGTTTCAGCTGGAGGGATACCGGGCAAAAGGCTATCTCAAATGGCTCATGCAGTATGGGTTTGGCTCAGTTCTCGCAGTCATCGGCATGGCGATTTTATATGCGCTGGCCTATATGCTGCGCGCCGTTCTGGGAGAGATTGCCGGCTGGGTTTTGCTGGCTGGCTTTGCCGGGCTGGGCGTGCTGTTTCTCTGCAAATTCCGCGTGAAGGATGCGAAAAAGCCGCTGGTCTATACGAGCCGCGTCAAGCGCATGCTTTGCTGCGAGGCAATCCTGATGCTGCTTCTTTGCTATCTGGGCTATCTTGCAGGCGGAGCGATTTTGGCGCTTTTTGTGGCCTTGGCGCCGCTCTATCTCATCGCGGCCAATACCATCAACGCGCCCATCGAGGCGCTGGTCCGCCGGCATTATCTAGACGATGCCAAGCGCAAGCTGCAGGAGCGCCCCGAGCTCATCAAAATCGGCATTACAGGCAGCTATGGCAAGACCAGCACAAAATTTATCTTAGGAACGATTTTAAGCGAAAAGTACAGCGTCTTGGTTCCGCCCTCCAGCTATAATACGCCGATGGGGCTTACACGGGTGATCCGCGAGAACCTGAAGGCAGAGCACGAAGTCTTTTTGGCGGAAATGGGCGCCAAGCACAAAGGCGATATTGCGGAGCTGGTCGAGCTGGTGCGGCCGGGCCTGGGCATTATCACATCTGTCGGGCCCCAGCATCTGGAGACCTTTGGCAATATCGAGACGATTGCCCAGACAAAATATGAGCTGATCGCGGGTCTGCCCGAGCAGGGAAAAGCCTTTTTCCCAAACGACGGCGCCATCTGCAAGCAGCTTTATGATCAGACGCAGAATATGCAAAAATGCCTGTTTGCGCTGGAAGGAGAGCAGGCAGATTGGGATATTGCCGCGGGCGATATTGTCTGCGGAGAGGGCGGAAGCAGTTTTACCATCCGCGATAGGCGCGGAAACAGCTTTTCTGCCAAGACCAAACTGCTTGGCAAGCATAACATCCTCAATATTCTCGGCTGTGTTGCCATCGCAAGGGAGCTTGGATTAAGCGATGCGCAGATTCAGGCGGGAATTGAAAAGATAGAGCCGGTGGAGCACCGCCTGCAGCTGCTGCCGACGAATAACGGTGTGACTGTGATCGACGATGCGTTTAACGCCAACCCTGCGGGCACGCGGGTCGCGATGGAGGTGCTCTCCAGCTTTTCCGGCCGCAAATTTGTCGTAACCCCCGGCATGGTTGAGCTGGGCGAGGCAGAGGATGCGGAAAATAAGGCCTTTGGCAAGAATATGGCAGGGGTTGCAGATTTTGTCTTTTTGGTTGGCCCCAGGCATACGCGCCCGATTTACGATGGCCTTTTGGAAGAGGGTTTCGACGGCCAGCATATTTTCGTAAGCAGCTCTCTGGCGGAAGCTTCGCAGGAGATGGGAAAAATGCTTAGGGCAGGCGATGTCGTCCTGTTTGAAAACGATTTGCCTGATAACTATAATGAATAAGCGCGATAGCAGAGGAGAAGAAGCATGATCAATCTTGCGGTTATTTTTGGCGGCAGAACTGCCGAGCACGATGTCTCGATTATTTCGGGAACGCAGTTCATCGAAAATGTAGATAAGAGCAAATACAATGTTTTGCCCATCTATATTTCCCGCAAAGGGGAATGGTATTATGGAAAACAGCTGGCAGATGCCAAGTTTTTCCTGAACCCCGATTTTTCCTCCCAGAAGGGCATTGAGCGGGTGTTCCTTTTGCCCGAGGCTGGCTCCCGCGCCCTCTATAAACAGGGGCGCTTTGGCATGAAAGCCATCGAGATGATCGATGTTGCCGCCATTGCCATGCACGGTATGCACGGCGAAGACGGAACGCTCCAGGGTTTTCTGGAGCTTGCCGATATCCCCTATACCAGCGCAGGAGTCACGGGAAGCGCCGTGGGTATGGATAAGATCGTCATGAAAGCGGCGTTTAAGGGGCTTGGGATTCCCGTGCTGGACTGCATCTACTTCGAGCGCACGGAATATGAACAAGACGCCCAGGCCATCATTGAAAAGGCAGAGGCGGCGATGAGCTATCCGATGATCGTCAAACCGGCCAATCTGGGCTCCAGCATCGGCATCACAAAAGCGAAAGATGCCGCAGGCCTCAAAGAGGGAATTGAAGTCGCTATACACTACGACCGCCGTATTTTGATCGAGCCGGCTATCGACGATCTGACTGAGATCAACTGCGCAGTAGTCGGGCTGGGATCAGATGCAAAAACCAGCCTTTGCGAGCGCCCGATTACGGCCAAGGAAGTGCTGGATTTCAGCGAAAAATATCTGCATAAAGAGGGCGGCTCCAAGGGCATGAAATCCCTGGACCGCGAGCTGCCGGCAAAAATCTCCAAAGAAAAGCAGGAGGAGATCGAGCATCTGGCACTGCAAATTTTCAAAGGGCTGGATATGGCGGGAGTCGTGCGCATCGATTTCATGATCGACAACGCGACGGATACGCTGTATGCCAATGAGGTAAACACCATCCCCGGCTCTTTTGCCTTCTATCTCTACGAGCCCATGGGCATCAAATACAGCCAGCTGATCGATATGCTGGTAGAAAACGCTCTGAAGCGCAGCAAGCAAAAGGCGGCCAGCCAGTTCAGCTTTGATTCGGAAATCCTCAAAAAGGCCGGCGCAGGCACAAAGCGCGTGAAATAGCAGGAAAATAAAAGCACTTCCCGGCGGGGAAGTGCTTTTTTGCGCCCAGGCACTGAGTTACGTTTTTTCTTCCATTTTCATACTATATAAAGAAAATGCGCTCAATGGAGGAAGACGATGATAGATGTATATTTATCCCCATCCCTGCAGGAATGGAATGTGGGCTATGGGAATTACGGAACAGAAGAACAGAGAATGAACCAGATCGCGGATGTTGTGGCATATGAATTGCAGCGCCATGGGCTTTCGGTTGCGCGAAACAAGCCGGAGATGTCGCTGGCGCAGGCTGTGGCGGAATCCAATAGCCTGAACCCGAGGGTGCATGTGGCGCTTCACTCCAATGCCTCTGCCAGCGGGGAAGCGCGCGGCGCAGAGGTCTATACACACCGCTTTGGCGGCGAGGGCGAGCGCCTGGCAAGAGATATTTACCAGTATCTCTCCGCGCTGACACCAACGGAAGATCTCGGCGTCAAGGAAGGTTATCAGACTTTTAACGGCCAGGGCATGTATGAGCTGCGCCGGACGGTCGCCCCGGCAATTTTGGCAGAAGTCGCTTTTCACGATAACCGCGCGGATGCACAGTTTATCATGGATAATATCTATGAGCTTGGGCGGGAGATTTCCAAAGGCATTTTGCAGTATTTCGGAATTCCCTATACGCCGGATACGCCGGAAGACGCGGCAATGCTGCAATATCAGTATAACGGCACTACATTTTAAGAGATTGGCAAAAGGCGCTGCAAAAAGGCAGCGCTTTTTTGTTATAGAAACTTTCCTGCGGCCTAAAAAACGCGGGAAAATGATTGACATAAAAATCCAGCTTGCTATAATATAAATAGTCGCTTAATAATTAAACGATTAACG
>CAMSSU010000028.1 GCA_947063485.1 uncultured Clostridia bacterium
TCATCGAGCTGGGCGAGGGAATGATCCAAAGATATTCTCTTTCCGCCATCACGAAGATGAAGCAGGCGTTTCCGGAGAAGAAGATTCTGGCAGACCTGAAAATCATGGATGCTGGCTATAATTATGCCATGGATGCCTATGAGGTCGGCGCAGATATCGTAACGGCATGTATCGTAGCTACAGAAGGAACGGCAAAAGGGCTTATCGACGCGGCAAAAGATGCAGGCAAGGAATCCTGGCTGGATTTCATCGCCATCCCCTCCGAGAACTATGCAGACTATGTCGAATATCTCAACCGGCTGGCACCGGATTACGTCTGCGCGCATCTTGGCAGCGATATTTATGAAAAAGAAGGCGGCGCAGATGCCCGCGCCCGCATGTTTGAAAAAATCGGCGAGCTGAATTTCTCCTCTAAACTTGTGCTTTCCGGCGGCATCAGCCTGGCGGATATCCCGGCAATCAAAAAGGTAGCTCCGCATCATGTCAATGTGGGCGGGGCCATTGAGAAAGCGGCGGATCCGGTGGCTGTGGCCAAAGCATTTAAAGAAGCTTAAGGCAGGGGAGGAAAAAACATGATTTTACAATATGCGATTGATACGCTTCCTTTGGAAGAAGGCATTGCCATTGCGGAAAAAGTCCGCGAATATGTGGATATTATCGAGCTGGGCGAGCGGATGATCAGCAAATATTCGCTTTCCGCGGTGACGAAAATGAAGGAAGTTTTCCCGGAGAAAAAGATTCTGGCCGATATTAAGATTATGGACGCCGGATACAGCGAGAGCAAAAAGGCGTTTGAGGCGGGGGCTGATATCGTAACCGCCTGCATCCTGGCGACAGAGGGAACCTGCCGCGGCCTGATTCAGGCTGCAAAAGAGATGGGAAGGGAATCCTGGCTGGATTTCATCGCCATTCCTGCTGAGAAATATGTCGACTATGTGGATTATATCAACGAGCTGGCGCCGGATTATATCTGCGCGCATCTTGGCAGCGATATCTATGAAAAAGAGGGCGGCGCGGATGCCCGTGCCCGTATGTTCGAAAAAATCGGGGAGCTGAAATTCAATTCCAAACTGGTTCTTTCGGGCGGTATTGTGGTCGCGGATATTCCGGCAATTCTGAAAGTAAATCCGCACCATGTCAACGTCGGCGGCTCGATTGAGAAAGCCGCAGACCCTGCTAGTGTTGCTAAAGCTTTTAAAGAAGCTTAAAATAGCAAAATTTGAAATTGGAAAAGGAAAAGGAGAAAAAGAACATGAAAATCCAATTCGCAATCGATTGCCTGAGCTTTGGCAGAGGAATTCAGCTGGCGACAGCTGTGGAGCCGTATATCGATATCATCGAGCTCGGCGAAGAATTCATCGCGCGCTATGGCCACACGGCAATTCGGGAGTTCAAAGATCTCTTCCCGAATAAGAAAATCCTGGCAGACCTCAAGATTATGGACTCCGGCTACAAAGTCGGCAAGCCCTGCCTGGAAGCTGGCGCAGATATCATCACGGTTTGTGCACGCGCCAAGGAGAAAACCATTGCCGAGACCATCCGTGCTTGCCACGAGCTGGGCAAAGAATGCTTTGTAGACCTGGTTGCAGTCCCGGATTACGAGCCCTATGTTGAGATGCTCAACAAGCTTGGCCCGGATTACGTCTGCTTCCACCTCTCCGGCGATGATTCCAGAGACGGCCAGGAGAAGACGACAGAGCGCCTGAACGCGATGTTCGAGGAAGTGAAGCGCCTGGACTTCAAGGCCAAGAAAGTGCTCTCCGGCGCAATCCGCGTCGAGAACATCGAGGCTGTGAAATCCTGCAATCCGTATCACGTCATCATCGGCCGCGCGATCAAAGAGGCGGATGATCCGGCAGCAGTTGCGAAGACCTTCTTTGAGGCGTAAGCGCTGAAAAGCGTAAGTGTTCAAAGCCCCCGGCATTTGCCGGGGGTTTAAAAAAATAAAAAAATAGGGAGGAAGAACGAATGAAATTGCAGCTTGCACTTGATCTCTACGACATCGATAAAGGCCTTGAAATGGTGCATAAAACAAAAGATTATGTCGATGTATTCGAGCTTGGAACCGGCTTCATGGGCGCGCATGGCTATGAGCTGGTGAAAATTTTCCGCGCAGCTTTCCCGGATATTCAGCTTTTGGCTGATGTCAAGACGGTAGACGGCGGCTACAGCACATCCAAGAAGATGTTCGATTATGGCGCAAACTTTGCGACGGTTGTGGGCTATGGGGATATGTCTACGGTTGCAGGCGCTGTGCAGGCGGCCAGAGAAGCAGGCCCTGGGCATTATGCGATGGCAGATCTGATGCATATTCAGGACTATTCCGCCCATAAAGAGAAACTCAATAAAGCCGGGATGGATTACGTCTGCGCGCATATCGCGGTCGATTCCGAAGGCAAGGAGGATCACCGCTCCTATGAAGAGGTGCTTTCCGGCATTATGGCGACGGGCTTTGATGCAAAAGTCGCTGTGGCAGGCGGATTGACGCTGGAGCGCATTCCGCTGGTGAAAAAATACAATGTCGATATGGTCATTATCGGCCGTGCGATTTTGAATGCGGAAGATCCGGGCGCTGCGGCCAAGGCATTCAAAGAAGCATAAGAGCATTTGCAGGCCGAATTTAGATGTCTGGTTTTCCAAAAAAGGGATGCAAAATAGAAAAAAGAGCCTGGCGAAAGCCCGGCTCTTTTTTCGTTGCTTCACTTTAACGCGAAAGAAAGAAAACGGCAAGTAGGTTGGCCTAATTTTGGGCAATATGATATAGTAGATGTGGAAGGAGGGGACAAGTTGCAGTATTTTTGGCTTATTTTAGGCATTCTTCTCATCGCTGATACTCTGTTTGCCGCGAAAATGTCCAATCTCAACCTGGGCGTGCTCCTCCCGGCATTTTTGGGCATCCCGCTGGTCTGCTATGGGTGCCTCGGGCTTTTTGCCCCGCAAGCATTGGAACTGCCTGGGGTTAGGATCATCGTTTGCACCGCATCCGTATGTTATCTCCTCGTCCTGGCCGCGCTGCTCGGCTGCATCTTTTGCACAGCGCTGTATGCGCAGCGTTGCAAAAGCGCGAAGGCAGATGCGGTCATTGTTCTGGGCGCGGGGCTGCGCAGAAACCGCCCGTCGCGCTTGCTGCGCATGCGGCTGAAGGCGGCGATTCACGCGGCGCAGAAGGAACGCCTGCCCATCTTGGTAACAGGCGGGAGGGGAAGGCAAGAAGAACTTTCCGAAGCAGAGGCCATGCGGCGTTATCTGCTTGAGCAGGGCGTTTTACCACAGTCGATTCTGGTAGAAAACAGGGCGCGCAACACCTATGAAAACCTCAAGTTCTCCCAGCGGATTCTTTTGGAGAAATTCTCTTTTTTGCCCAGCGTTTTAATCGTGACCAGCGATTTCCATTGCTTTCGCTCTGCACAGATCGCAAAGAAGTTTTTCAAGGAATATGCGCTTTGGCCGGTGGAATCTGCGTGGTATATGAAGCTGAACTTCTATTTGCGTGAAATGCTCTCCATCGCCAACTACTATCGATGTGAGCTATTTCAAAAATAGCATTGGTGTGATAGAATAGAGGATATGGATACAAAGCGCGCGAATGAGAAAATTGAATATACCCTGAAACGCGGTATGCGAAAGACAATTTTGCTTCGCGTTACGCCTGAGTGCAAAGTGGAAGTTTTGGCGCCCCGCCGCATTTCCCAGGCATTTATCGATGGCTTTGTGGAAAGCAAGCGGGAGTGGATCCAGAAATGCCTGGAAAAAAAGGCGGATCTTGCCCGGCAAAGGGCGGCTTACCGCATGGATACGCTTTTCTTTTTGGGAAAGGAGTACCCCGTCAGGCTGGGAAAAGAGCAGGAAGTGCTCTTTGACGGCAGTTGTTTTCGTGTGCCTCGCTGTGAGATGGAGGAGCGCCGGGCGCTGGTTAAGGCGTGGTATCGGCAGCAGGGCCTGGAAATTCTAAAGAAGCGAGTTCAGATTTGGGCCGAAAAGATGAACGCGGAATATGTGTCTGTGAAAATAACAGATGCGCGGACGCGTTGGGGCTCCTGCAGCGGAAAGAATCAGCTGAATTTTTCCTGGAGGCTTTTGTTTGCATCCGGCAGGGCGGTAGACTCGGTGGTCATTCACGAGCTCGCGCATACGATGGTGCATGCGCACTCTGCGGAGTTTTGGGAGATTGTCGCACGATACTGCCCGGATTATCAGGAGATTCAGCAAGAGCTGAAAGCGCTTTCAGAAAAGCTCTCGGTTTGGGGCTGGTCGCAATAAAAAGGCCCTCTTGCAATGCAAAAGGGCGTGGTGCCGAAGGCCGGACTCGAACCGGCACGCTGTCGCCAGCGGTGGATTTTGAGTCCACTACGTCTGCCAATTCCATCACTTCGGCAACTTGGAACATCAGTAATTCTAGCATATTCTAGAGGGCGCGTCAACAGGATTTTGCCGTTTAGAAGAGCGGAAGGGTTGAGATGGAGGAAGAAGCTATCCTGCTGAAAAAAGCAAAAAAAGGAGATCTTGACGCCTTTGAAGCTTTGGTTCAGCTCTATCAAAACAAAATTTATGCGCTTGCTCTGCGGATGACGGGAGATGCCGACGATGCGTTTGATGTTTCCCAGGAGAGCGTTTTGAAGCTATACCGAGCGCTTCCCAAATTTCGGCAGGAGGCCTCTTTTTCCACCTGGGTCTACCGGGTCACCCGCAACGCAGCTCTGGATTTTCTCAGAAAAAAGCGCGCCTCTCTCTCGCTGGAAGCGCTGTATGAGCAGGGCCTTGAGCCTTTGGCGGCAGAGAATATCGAACAGCGCGTGATTTTATCAGACGAGAACCGTGCGCTGGAAAAGATGATAGAAGAACTGCCTGCACAGCTTCGAGAAGTGATTCTGCTGCGTGATGTGGACGGGTATTCCTATGAGGAGGTAGCCCGGATCCTGCAAACTGCCCTTGGGACGGTGAAATCCAGATTATACCGGGCGCGGGAAGCGCTGAGAAAAAAATGGAAAGAAGATGGAGAAAACGATGGATAAAAAACTGATTATTATAGACGGCAATAGCCTGGTGTTCCGCGCTTTCCATGCGCTCCCGCCCATGAAGATGAACGATGGGCAGGTGATCAACGCGGCATATGGCTTTTTTACCATGCTGCTTGGGCTGATCGACGAGCGAAAGCCGGATTTCCTCGCGGTTTCTTTTGATTTAAAGGGGCCGACTTTCCGCAAAGAGCTGTTCGATGATTATAAAGGCAACCGACAAAAAACGCCGGATGAACTGCTGAGCCAGTTTCCGCTCATCAAAGAGGCTCTGCACAAGCTGAATATTCCCATCCTGGAGATTCAGGGCTATGAAGCAGATGATGTGATCGGCACAGTCGCAAAGCGCGCAGATCAGGCGGGGGTAGAGGCCTGCGTCGTTACAGGCGATCGGGATTCTCTCCAGCTCATCACGCAGTCGACAAAAGTGCTGCTGACGCGCAAAGGCGTGAGCGAAATCGAGGTTTTTGATCAGGCGCACTTGAAGGAAGTCTATGGCCTGGAGCCCTGGCAGATCATCGATCTGAAGGGGCTGATGGGCGATGCCTCGGATAATATCCCCGGAATCAAAGGGGTGGGCGAGAAGACGGCGCTCAAATTGCTGGCGGAATTTGAATCCATTGAAAATCTCTATGATCATTTAGAAGATCTGCCAGGCAATAAAATGAAAGAGAAAATTGTCGCCGGAAAGGAGAGCGCGTTTCTCTCCAAAAAACTGGCGACCATCGTTACGGATGTCCCCATCGCTTTCGAGCTGGAAGAGCTGGCTTTCCATGGCCTGGAGGACAGCGCGCTCTATCAGGTGCTCTCTTCGCTGGAGTTTTCTTCCCTGATCAAGCGCCGCGGCCTGGCCGGGGAGGAGATTGCGGCAAAGGAGCCGGAGCGCTTTTCCCTGCGGGAACCTAGGCATATCGATAAACTGCTGGCGGAAGCAAAAACAGCCGGAAAGCTCGCGATCTGTCAGGATGAGGATGCGCTCTGTTTTGCCGTAAAGCCGGAGGAGGAATTTGAGCTGGCGCTTTCCTATTCTCTGCTGGATGAGGGATTGCCGCCTTCGGATGTGCTGGAACAGCTGCGGGAGATTTTGCAGGAGCAAGAGATCGCGAAAACTGCGCACGATGCCAAAGCCCTGCTGCATCTTTTTGGAGAGCAGAGCTGCCATATGGAAGGGATTTCCTTCGATACCGCCCTGGCGGACTATGTCTTAGATCCGACGCAGCGCAATTTTACGATAGAGAAGCTGAAAACCCGCTACCACGCGGCAGGAAGGGCCAGCGCGCTGTTTGCAATTGAAGAGGTGCAGAAGAAGCAGATCAAAGAAAAACAGCTGGAAGAGGTTTATTACCATATCGAGCTGCCCTTGCTCCATGTGCTGTATTCTATGGAACTGCAGGGAGTTCGCGTCAATTTGCAGCTGCTTCAGAAACTGAAGGCGGAATATGCGGAGCAAATCGACAGTCTGGTCAGGGAGATTTACGAGCTGGCTGGGACGGATTCCTTCAATATTGCCTCCACAAAGCAGTTGGGCGTGGTCTTGTTTGAAAAGCTGGGGCTGCCGGTGATCAAGAAAACCAAGACCGGCTATTCTACGGATATTGAGGTGCTCGAACGTCTGCAGGGGCAGCACCCGATCATCCAAAAGCTGATCGAATACCGCCAGGTTACAAAGCTCAAGAGCACATATATCGATGGGCTGGAAGCGGTGGTGGATCCCAAAACGCATAAAGTGCATACGACTTTCAACCAGCTCGTTACGGCGACTGGCAGAATTTCCAGCACAGAGCCAAATCTGCAGAATATCCCGGTGCGGAGCGATTTCGGCGCCAAAATCCGCGAGCTGTTTATTCCGGAGGATGAGGAGAACCTCATCGTTGCCGCAGATTATTCCCAAATTGAACTGCGCGTTTTGGCGGATATCACAAAAGACAGGCATCTATGCGATGCTTTCAACCACGGCGAGGATATTCACACTCGCACAGCCTCGGAAGTCTTTGGCGTGCCGATGGAGCTGGTAACGCCGGAGATGCGGAGCAGCTCAAAAGCGGTCAATTTCGGCATTGTATACGGGATCAGCGATTTTGGCCTGGCAAAAAACCTGGGCATTGCCCGCTTCAAGGCCAAGGAATATATCGACAAGTATTTGGAGGAATTTTCTGGCGTTCGGGAATACATGACGCGCATCGTGGAAGAGGCCAAGCGCGATGGCTTTGTGCGCACGCGCTATGGGCGCATCCGCTATGTGGATGAGCTCAAAAGCTCCAATTTCAACACCCGCTCCTTCGGAGAGAGAGTGGCGCTCAATACGCCCATCCAGGGGACGGCGGCAGATATCATCAAGTATGCGATGATCCGCGTCTGGGACGTCATGAGAGAGCGGGAATTGCGCTCTCAGCTGATTTTGCAGGTGCACGACGAACTGATTGTGGATACTGTGCCCGAGGAGCTGGAGGAAGTAAAAGCCATTCTAAAAGAGCAGATGGAGCATGTGTGCGAGATGTCTGTGCCGCTCGAAGTGCATACGGCGGTGGGCAGCAACTGGGCGGAGGCAAAGTAAATGCGGTATGTCATCGGGCTGACCGGCGGCATTGCCTGCGGCAAGTCTGCGGTCAGCCGCGTGCTGGGAGAGCTGGGAGCGGGCATCATTGATGCGGATCGCGTCGGCCACGAGGTTTTATACGCCGGGCAGGAGGCATATGCACAGGTTGTGCAGGCCTTTGGAGAGGAGATTTTAAACGCACAGGGCGAGATCGATCGAAAGCGCCTGGGCGCGATTGTCTTTTCGGAGAAAAAAAAGCTGCTGCAGTTGAATTCGATCACGCATCCTCATATAATTAACAATATTGTAAAACAAATCGAGGCCGGGGATGGTATAATAGTGCTGGATGCAGCTCTGCTCTTTGAAACCGGCCTGGATGCGCTGTGCGATGAGATCTGGCTGGTTATGGCCGAGAGAGAAGAGCAGATCAGGCGCATTTTGCTGCGGGATCATCTTTCGCGGCAGGAGGCCGAACGCCGCATCCAAAGCCAGGGGGATTATGCGCAAAAAAGCGAAAAAGCAAAGCACATAATCGATAATTCCGGCTCGATAGGGGAACTTGGAAGAGAGGTAAAACGCCTGTATCGCCAGGCGGAACAGATATGCGCAGAAAAAAGAAAAAGGTTCTGACGATTGTTTTTGTGGCACTCGCTTTTCTATTTGTGTCGATTTTTGGCCTATACTGCTATTTTAAGGCGCTGTATCCGATGAAGCATTCTGAGCTCATCGCGCAGTATGCGGCGGAATATGAAATCGATCCCTATTTGGCCGCGGCGGTCATCTGGAAAGAGAGCCGCTTCCGGGAGGATGCCGTCTCCAGCGCCGGAGCCATGGGGCTCATGCAGGTGATGCCCGAAACAGGCCAATGGATCAGCCAGAAAATGGGAAGGGAAGATTATGCGGAGGAGCGGCTTTTCGAGCCCGAATATAATATCCGCCTGGGATGCTGGTATCTGAGCTATTTGGACGAAAAATTCGGCGGCGATCCCGTCAAAATTCTGGCCGGCTATAACGCAGGGCCAAACCGGGTGATCGGATGGCTGGAGAATCCGGAATACTCCAGCGATGGAAAATCCCTGGAGAAAATTCCGTTTGCGGAGACAGACAACTATGTTAAAAAAGTTCAGCAGAGCTATGAGATATATCGGATCCTATACAAATTTTAAAAATGTGGCCTTGCTGCTTTTGGCAGTCTGCTTTTTGCTGGCAGGCTGTAAAAAGCAGGTGGAAGTAACCCCCTTCGACGAGGGAGATATGAGCACCAACGTGGATGAACTGCCGCCTCCTGCCAGCAGCGGAGCCGCAGAAAAAAAGACGCTTTCCATTATGATGACGCCCAGCCCTGCCTCTTTGCATCCGCTGGCAGTTCTGGATGAAAACACAGCCAATCTGATGTCGCTTATCACAGAGCCGGCCATTCGCATTTCGGCTGACGGGAAGTTTTCCGCCGGCGTGGTACAGAGCTGGGATATCAGCGAGGATGGGCTGACCTATACGTTTCATATCCGAAAGAATGTCCTGTTTCATGGGGATTACGGAAGCGTTACAGCCGACGACCTAATTTTCGCTTTGGAGAAAATCAAAAACTCGGATACAGCGCAATGCGAATACGCAAAATACAGCAATGTGCTCTCTTCCTATGAAAAAATCGACGAGCTGACGCTGAAGGTCGTAGCTTCGCGGAAATCCAGGGATATTTTCTATCTCATGAGCTTTCCCGTAATTCCAAAATCCTATTATGAGCATCTCGGGCTGGATACTGGGAAACTGCCCATCGGGACAGGCCCCTATTTTGCCCAGAGCAATACGGCCGAGGGCATTGTGCTTTCGCCCAATGCCGCTTGGTGGCAGGAAGCGCCGGTTTATGATCAGATCGTTGCAAAGCCGGTATCCAATGATGAGCTTAAAATTGGCAGCAGCGCGCTCGATCAGTTTCAGGTGATCTATACTTCGCTGATGACGGCAAACAGCTACAGCGCAGTCGGGAAAAATGAGATTCACCAGGTGGTAACGCCGACTTATGATTGCCTTGTGCCCAACTATCGCAATGAGTTTTTGGCAAAAAGGGAAGTGCGGGAGGCGATCTCCACGGCCCTCAACCGCAGTGAGCTGATCTCCGTCGCACTGCTCGGGCAGGGACAGGCTGCCGAAATGCCGGTTAATCCTAATTTTTGGGCCTATGAGGGGCTGGAAAGCTCTGCCGGCGTCTATAATGCCGCGGAGGCCAACCGCCTGCTGGAGAGCGCGGGCCTTGCGATGGATGAGGAGCGGGGCCTGCGCTATGTCGAAAATGCAGACGGAAGCAAGCGGTATTTGAAATTCAAGCTTTTATATACGGAAAATGCGGAATACGCCTATCGAAAGGCGCTTTGTGAAAAGATCGCCGAGCAGTTGAAATTGGTTGGCATCGAGATTGAGCTGGTGGAGGCCGATGCACAGACCTACCGAGGCCATCTTGATAGCAATAATTTCCAGTTGGCGCTGTGCAGCTTCTTTACCAACACAAACGGCGATAATGCGTTTCTATTTTCAGAATATAACTATGGAAAAGCGCCGACACAGGCGCTGGCTGACAAGCTGGGCGCTTTCCGCGCCGCCGTCACGACCGAAGAGATTAAGCGCGCTTTCTCGGAATATGTTCAGGCTTATTTGGAAGAAATACCCACAATTGGATTGCATTACCGGACGCATGCCGTCATTTTAGATGCGAATATCAGCGCGCCGCCGCGTCTGGCCTATAAAAATATCTATGCAGATATTGGCCAGTGGAAATAGAATATTTCGCCGCAAAAAGGCCATCCTATTACTGAAATTTTGATAGGAGGTCAAGAAATATGAATCAAGAGAAATGCTCCCCGAATTATAGCATTAAATGCAATGTAACCAGCTGTGCAAACCACTGCAAGAACGACAGCTACTGCGCGCTGGATTGCATTTGCGTAGGAACGCATGAGGCCAATCCTACGGTCGATCAGTGCACGGACTGCCAGTCTTTCATCAAGAAATAACAGGCAGGCGGATGCAAAATAAAAGAGGCAGAAATTTTCTGCCTCTTTTATTTTTGTTTCTCGAAAGCGAGCATGAGATCCAGCATGCGCCCATAGCTTTGCAGCCCATCCTCGACGCCGTTATAGGCCAGATACTTCTCATAAGTATCCTGGCTTTTTTGGGAAAAATCCGTCTCAAACTGCTCCCAGTACTGCGCGTTTTGCTGATAATCCCGTTTCACACCGTCTGCCAGCTTCTCATAGGCAAGCCAGTAATCTTCCGGAGAAACGCCGTAAAGAGCGTTGAGCGCATATTGCAGGGCATATGCGTTGGCCGAATACACGAAATCCGGATCATCGCATTGGAAGCCCAAATACCAGGCGATGAAATTTGCCTCATCTTCCCGGGCAAAGCCTTGCAGATGCGAAAATTCATGCAGGCAGATGGCGGGGAAATACAGATCGGGCATCTGCAAATTGATATTGGCCTCATAAGTAAAGGGCGAGAAGATGCCGTAAGTCAGCGTGCTGGAAAGCATGTTTTTGGTCATCACGCCTTTGACACGGCTCTTTACACCGATATTGATATAATCTGGCGCATAGGAATCGTAAATTTCGCCGACTGCCGCCTGATAATATTCTTTAGAGTGGGAGAGCGTGAAAAGGCCATTTGAGGACTCACTGATGTTTTCCCTGGCAGCGTTGGTGCGCTCTATAAGGGAGTCGCAAAGAGCGGCAAGCTCCTCTTTTGAATATTCCTGGATTTCCAGGTGCATAGAATCCGCCAGGGGCTGGCGCGCATAGTTGAGCCCCCAAAAGAGAATGAACATATTATAGAGCGTGCAAAGCAAAATGAGAAAGCTTAAAAAACGCTTGGCAATATGATAGAATTTGGAGCCCTTGGGCTTGAAAAAGGCGCAGAGGATATAGCCTAGGAAAAACAGAACGCTGGCGGCAAAAAGATAGAGCAGAACCTCAGCAAGGCTGAAGGAAAAGCTGCCCGTCAGCCGCCCCAGGCTCCGCGCAAGAAAGGGATAGATTTTTCGGGAATAGAGATGCTCTGTCAGCGCTGGAAAAGTAAAAGCGAGCCGGTAGATCACATAGCAGACTGCGGCGCTCAGCAAGACAGAAGCCAGTTTTAGTAGTTTTCCAATCATATTCTATATTTTACGACACCAGGCGGGATTGGTCAAATGGCGATTGCCAGAAAAGAAAAGGCCTAGTATAATAAAAAACAGAGAGGTAGCTATGATCACAGGGCTTTCGACGGCCAGTATGTTTGGCAGTGGGTTATTGGAAGAAAATTTAAGGGAAATTGGCCGGAATGGCATTGGGCATGTGGAAGTATTCCTGAATACTTTTTCTGAATATGAGCCGGCGTATGCCCGCCAGCTTAGGCAGATAGCGGATGATTTTGGCATTTGCGTGCATTCCGTGCATCCGCATGGCGTGCAGTTTGAGCCCCAGCTCTTCTATGGCTACGATCGGACGGTAAACGACGCATTTGGCATGTTTGAAAAAGTGCTGGCAGCGGCAAAGCTGCTGGGAGCCAAGGCGTATGTGTTCCATGGCGGGCTGTTCTATAAGCCTGCGCCCCAGCATCAGCATAATTTTGAGCGCATCGGGCGGGCCTTGGATCGGGCGGTGGAACTGGCCGCGCAATATGGGATCACTTTGGCGTATGAAAACGTGCATTGGTGCTGGTTTTGCTCTCCGGAGTTTGGCGAACAGCTTTTGGAGCATGTCCATTCGAAAAAACTGGCTTTCACGCTGGATATTAAGCAGGCGGCGCAATCTGGAATCGACCCGCTGCAGTATCTCAAGATGATGCAGGGGCGGCTGGCAAACGTGCATATCTGCGATTTTGCCCAGGGGCCAAATGGGCTGAAAACCTGCCTGCCTTTCCGTGGCCAAATGGATTTTTGCGCGCTCAAAAAGGCGCTCCTGGATGCAGATTATCAAGGCCCGGTAATGATGGAAGTATACCGCCATGATTACGCCGATCATCAGGAGCTTTTGGAATGCTACCGCCAGGTCGAGGCATTCTTTACTGCCCATTAGGACGATACTTTTTAATCAGCTCGGCGGCCCAGGCGTCCTCCGGGTTTTCGATGATGCTGAAGGGCGTCTCCAGGCCAAAGCTCTCGGTGGTATAAAGATAGATAGTTGGGCCGATGCGCGCTTCCTTTTCCCTGACGCGCAGGTAGAACAGCGCATAGGGCGCATACCCTTCTTTATATACGAGCAGTGTGATCTCGCCCCAATCTTTTGGGAGCATCTCGTCGTAGCGGGTGTCGCGCAGAATAGGGATGGAGATCGTGCCGGCTGTGCCGCTTTCGTCCGTCTGATAGGTTTTTCCAGTCTCTGGAATGCAGATTGTGGCTCCGGAAATGGGAGCCTGGGTCTTTGCATCCAGGACGACGGGGGAGATGGAGCCCGAGTGCGCGGTGGAAAACACAGCGAGAATCTCTTCAGATTGCCGCGCAGGAAGCACGTCTTTGCCAAAATAAACTGCGCCGGCTGCCAGGGCAACGGCCAAAACCGCAGAAAATAAAAAAACAGCTTTTCGATAGATTGTCTTCATAGAAGAGAATATGAGCAGACAGCAAGACTTATGAGGTGAATCAAGTGAAAGAGGCAGGAAAACAGCATCATTTTTTCGCGTACCTATCCCGGATGAAGCATATCAAGCGCTGGGGGCTGATGCGCAATACCGAGACAGAGAATATCAAAGAACATTCGATGGATGTCGCGGTTCTGGCGCACGCGCTGGCACTCATTCACAATACCTATTTTGGCGGCGCGCTGGATGAGAAGAAGATCATGGCCATGGGTCTTTTCCACGAGACGGGGGAGATCATGACGGGTGATTTGCCGACGCCCGTCAAATATTACAATCAGAGCATTCAAAAGGCGTATCAGGAGATAGAACAGATGGCCGTGAGCCGGGCGATGGATATGCTGCCCGAGGAATTAAAGCCCGCATACCGGCCGCTGATTGAGCATGAAAATGACGAGGACTACCGCTTTGTCAAATATGCGGATAAGCTCTGCGCCTATATCAAGTGCATCGAAGAGGTCAAGACGGGCAATGTCGAGTTCCAGCAGGCGAAGTGCAAAATTGCGGAGCAGATCGCGCAGATTACCGAGCCGGCTGTGCTCTATTTTATCGAGCATTTTCTGCCAAGTTTTGGCCTGACCATTGATGAGCTGAATAAATAGTTGATTTTTTCTCAATACCATGCTACTATTTTCTTAGAAATGCGTTAGAACGAGGGAAGAACAAAAAACTGCCGTTTTTAGAGAAAAGCGCATCTGCTGAAAGCGCTTTACGGCATGCAAACCCACCCTTGTGAGCAGCGGGTCATCCCGACGTATCGGCCGCGTTAAGGCAAACAAAGTGTTGGCGCAGTTTTCGCGCCAAAAGTAAGGTGGTACCGCGGTTCCCTCGCCCTTATATGGCGGGGATTTTTTTATTCAGCGGCCTTTTCAAAGGGAAATGCCCTTTATCACTATCGAAATTGGATGGAGGAAGTTCTATGGCAAAGGAAAAGAAGGAGTTTGTAGAGCATATTACAGCTCAGAGCGAGGATTTTTCCCGCTGGTATACAGATGTCATCATGAAAGCGGAGATGGTGGATTATTCCGAAGTGAAGGGCTGCATGGTCATCAAGCCCTATGGCTATGGCATCTGGGAGCTCATTCAGAATGAGATGGATGCGCGTTTTAAGGCAACTGGCCATAAAAATGCATATTTTCCGCTGCTCATCCCGGAATCTCTGCTGAATAAGGAGGCGGAGCATGTCGAGGGATTCGCGCCGGAGGTTGCCTGGGTTACGCATGGGGGCGGCGAGAAACTGCAGGAGCGCCTCTGCATCCGGCCGACTTCCGAGACGATCATCTGCTCGATGTATTCCAAGTGGGTGCAGTCGTACCGCGATTTGCCGCTGCTTTTAAACCAGTGGTGCAATGTCCTGCGCTGGGAAAAAACCACACGGCCTTTCCTGCGCACTTCGGAATTCCTCTGGCAGGAGGGGCACACTGTGCATGCGACGCAGCAGGAAGCCGAGGAAGAGACCGAGCGCATGATCGGCGTCTATAAGGAATTTGCGGAAAACGTCCTGGCCATCCCGGTGATTGCCGGCCAGAAGAGCGAAAAGGAGAAGTTCGCCGGCGCGGCGCATACCTACACCATGGAAGCGATGATGCTGGATGGGCGTGCGCTTCAGATGGGCACTTCGCATAACCTGGGGCAGAACTTTGCCAAGGGCTTTGATATCAAATATCTGGATAAAGACGGCACGCAGAAATACGTCTGGCAGACTTCCTGGGGAACTTCCACGCGCATGATCGGCGGCCTGATCATGGTGCACGGAGACGACCGCGGCCTCAAGCTTCCGCCTAAAGTTGCGCCCATTCAGTGCCGCATTGTGCCTGTGGCGGCGCATAAGCCCGGGGTAATGGAAAAAGCGAATGAGCTGTTCGATGCGCTCAAAGCTGCGGGAATCCGCGTAGATCTGGACGACCGCGAGCAGAGCGTGGGCTGGAAATTTAACGACTGCGAGCTGAAGGGCATCCCCGTCCGCCTGGAGATTGGCCCCAAGGATATCGAAAGCGGCAAAGCCATGTTGGTGCGCCGGGATACTTTTGAAAAAATTCCTGCGCCGCTGGACCATGTTGTGGAGGAAGTGCAGGAGCTGCTGGCGGCGATTCACGCCAATATGCTCGAAATGGCGCGGGATTTCCGCGAAGCGCATACCTTCACTGCCCATAACTTCGATGAATTTATGGATGGCATCGAGAAGGGGCATGGGTTTGTCAAGGCAATGTGGTGCGGAGATACGGAGTGCGAGCTGGAGATCAAGGCAAAGACGGGCGTTACAACCCGCTGTACGCCGTTTGACGAGCATGAGCATCTCTCGGATGTCTGCGTGCACTGCGGCAAGCCTGCAAAACAGCTCATGTATTTCGCAAAGTCCTATTAATGGCTGAATAACTTAGAAATCCCGGCCGGCTTGAAAGAGCCATCCCGGGGTTTCTTTCTGTTTGCATGGGCACGCCAATTTACAACTTTGACACAATTCAAAGGTATACTTGCTTGGGAGAGGAAAAAGTATGATAGAGATTTTGATTGTCGAAGATGAGAAAGCGATTGCAAATTTAATTTCCAAAAACCTGACGGCAGAGGGCTATCACTGCACGGCCGCATACGACGGAAAGCAGGGGGCAGACTATATCGAAAACAACAATTACGATTTGGTTCTTTTGGATATCATGCTTCCGGAAATTGATGGCTATGAGCTGCTGGAATATATCCGCCCGATGGGAACGCCGGTCATTTTCATTACCGCGCGCGGTTCACTTCAGGATCGCATTCAGGGCCTTCGGATTGGCGCAGACGACTATATCGTCAAGCCCTTCCAGATCGGCGAGCTCATCGCCAGGGTGGAGGCGGTTCTGCGCCGCACGGGAAAGGCAAATCAGCTTCTGGTTGTGGATGATGTGGAAATCCACCTGGATTCGCGCATTGTGCTCAAAAACAAGCAGAATATCGAGCTGACGATGAAGGAGTTTGATCTGTTGGTGGAATTGGTGCGCAATAAGAATGTCGCGCTGTACCGCGAACGCCTTTATGAGCGCGTCTGGGGAGAGCCGTTTACCGGGGAAACCAGAACGCTGGATTCGCATATTCAGCGTCTGCGCAGAAAACTTGGCTGGGATGATAAAATTAAAACGGTATTCCGTATTGGCTACCGCCTGGAGGTTTAGATGAAGCTTGCGTCAAAGATTTTTCTTTGTACACTTGCTGTTGTGGTTCTGGCGCTGGCTGCTTCCGGATACCTCATCATTTCCTCCAGCTTTCAAAACGCTGTCGATAGGGAATGCGAAAGAAGCCTGGAAGAGTATCAGCTGTTAAAATTCACCTTGCAGTCCGATATTCTAAATGCGACGGAAAATAGCGTTGTAACGGGAAAAGTGATGCAGATTCTCGCCCAGCATACGGCAAAAATCGCGCCAGATGGCAATCTGATCGCGATTTTTACGCGGGAGAAAGGCATATTGTATTCGGATTTTCCCGAGGATTTTCTATTTGACGATCTGGATGAACAAGCGCCTGAACGGCTCATGTATGGCATGAAGAGCTTTTCCGGCCAGTATCTGCTCGTGATTTCCGGCCGCTTCACGCAAAATGGGCAGGAAATCTATTTGTATACGGCAAGAGATGTGTCTGCCATTGTGGAGCAGCGCCAACAGATGCAGCGCCAGTTTCTGCTCAGCTATCTGCTCATTTTGGGCATCAGCGCTGTGGCAGTTATGATTTTTTCTACAGTTCTGACCAAGCCGGTCTTGCAGCTCATGCGGGTAACGCGGCGCATTTCCAATGGCCGGTATGATCAGCGGGCAGCTGTCAGCACCCGGGATGAAATCGGAATTTTATGCGGCAGCTTCAATAAAATGGCCGATACCATCGAGGATAAGATCAGCGAACTCAAGTTAAATGCACAGCAAAAGGAGGATTTTGTCTCCAACTTCGCGCATGAGTTAAAAACCCCGCTGACCTCCGTCATCGGCTATGCGGATATGATCTATCAGAGGGATTTGGGCCGGGAAGAGACGCGCGAAGCCGCGGGCTATATCTTGAGCGAAGGGATGCGGCTGGAGGCGCTCTCCCTCAAACTGATGGATCTCATCGTTCTGGGAAAACAGGTGTTTTTGCTGGAGGAAATTTCACTGGAGCAGATTTTCGAGGATGTTGGCAATACACTGCTGCCCATGATGCAGAAAAACAGCTGCGAGCTGGAAGTTCATGCGATGCCGGTCTATGTCAAAGTGGAATATGATCTTTTCAAAACTCTCATGCTCAACCTCGTGGATAACGCGGTGAAAGCGGGAAGCACGCACGTGCGCATCTATGCCAAGCGCAAAGGGCAAGACGCTGTGATTACCGTCGCAGATAATGGATGCGGCATGAAAAAAGAAGAGCTCTCTCGCATTACAGAAGCCTTTTATATGGTGGATAAATCCCGATCGAGAAAACTGCACGGCGCGGGGCTTGGGCTTTCCATCGCCTCTAAAATTGCAGAGGTGCACGGCACGCAGCTGCTCTATCAAAGCGAGCCCGGGCAGGGGACTTCCGTGAGCTTTTCACTGCAAATCGCAGAGGGAGGTGAGCAAAAATGAAATACCGCAAGCTTTTTGTCAGCGGCCTTGCCTTTCTCGCGGCGATTCTGCTCATTGTCTGCGGCATTTTTATCCCGACGGCATTGCTCCAGGCGCAGGAAAACAGAATCTTGAACAGCCAATATGCCCGCTTGATCGATACGCGGGAGCTGGAGAGTTCGGATACGGCAATTGGCATCGCCAATGCAGACCCGGAATATCTGGAATTGCTCTACCGCCTGCGGATGATGAATGATACAAGCGACTATACGACGCTGGAAGAGAGCAGGGAAAATGAACTGAGCCGGGATGCGGCGATAGAGAAGGCAAAGCAGGAGCTCTTGCGCTTGATGGATATGGGCGCATGCCCAAGGCAGGATGGGCTGGATGATTACGTTGTAGATCAGGCTTTCCTTTTGGGGCATGATGAAAGCGCAAGACCAGCTTTGAGAGAGCATGTTTTAGATGGCAAAAGACACGA
>CAMSSU010000029.1 GCA_947063485.1 uncultured Clostridia bacterium
GAAGGGCTGACATTATCAAAATATGACGGCGGCAAATGGGCGCTGGAAAATATGAATTCGCGCTATCATGATGTGATTCGGCTGGCGATGGAGGATTACATGGGCAATGCAAACAACCACTATGATGCGGAAGAGCTGAGAGGCTTTGCCCGGGAATCCATGAACTTAATCAACGGTTATTTAGACACGAATAAAATGAGGATATAGATTTATGAAAGAAAAAAATTCGGCCAAAATCAATATCAACTGGTATCCGGGGCACATGACCAAGGCGCGGCGCGCTTTGGAAGAAAAGCTGAAGCAGATTGATATTGTGGCGGAAGTGCTGGACGCCCGGGCGCCGCTTTACACCAAAAACCCGGATTTTGACGATCTCTTTGCGCCCAAGGGAAGGCTTTATCTGCTCAACAAGGAAGATATGGCGGATCCGGCGGTAACAAAGGCGTGGGTGCGGTATTTTGAGGGGCAGGGAATTGCGGCGCTGCCTTTTTCGGCGGCAACAGGCAATCCCAGGCAGCTGCAGGCCAAGCTGGAGGCATTCGGCCAGCCTTTTTTGGAGCGCGCCGCAGGGCGCGGCATGAATAAGACGTTGCGCCTGCTGGTCTGCGGGATCCCGAACGTGGGCAAATCGGCCATTTTAAACCGCATGATCGGGGAAAAGCGCTTGAAGGAGGGCAATAAGCCGGGTGTAACCAGAGGGCTTTCCTGGGTGCGGCTGACGCCCTATTTGGAGCTGATGGATTCACCCGGGATGCTCTGGCCCAAAATCCAGGATGAGAAGGCCGGGGCGGCCATTGCGCTGCTGGGCAGCGTGCGGCAGGAAATCCTGGATGAAGAGCAGATGGCGTTTTATCTGGTGGACATGCTGCGGGAGGCGCAGCCGGAGCTATTGATACAGCGCTATCAGCTGGAGGAGCTGGCGGAGGACCCTTGGGATGTTTTGGGGCAGATTTGCAGGAGAAGAGGCTTTTTGGTGCGCGGCGGGGAGTACGATTATGAGCGCGGCGCGAAAACGCTGCTGGAGGAATTTCGCAATGGCAAGCTCGGGCGGTTTTCCTTGCAGGCTCCGCCGCAGGAATAGGCGAGCGGGGGAACTGGCGCTGGAACGGTGAGGATGGCAGATGGATCGGGAATTTTACCAGTTGGAATTGGAATATGCGCAAAAAGGGCAGAGGATTGCCGGGGCAGACGAAGCGGGCAGGGGGCCGCTGGCAGGGCCGGTTGTGGCGGCGGCCTGCATCATGCCTGCGGATTTTTTCATCGAAGGGATCGACGATTCTAAAAAGCTCACGCCAAAAAAGCGGGATGCGCTCTATGATCAAATTATGGAAAGGGCGGTTTGCTATGGCGTTGGGGTGGTAGATGTGGAAGAGATTGAGCGGGTGAACATCCTGAACGCCGCCCGCCATGCTTTTGAGCTGGCGATCGGCCAGCTGGAGGAGCCTTTTGCGCTCTACACGGACTATATCACCGGGCTATCCCTGCCCTGCTCCTATCAGGCGATCAAAAAGGGCGATGCGAAGGTCTATTCCATCGCGGCGGCATCCATCATTGCAAAAGTAACGCGGGATCGGATGATGCAGGAATATGACAAGGAATATCCGGGATATGGCTTTGCGGCGCACAAGGGATATGGCACAAAGGCGCATATTCAGGCGATCCGGGATCTGGGGCCCTGCCCGATTCACCGCATGAGCTTTTTAGGAGGGATTCTGGGTGCAAGATAACTATAAAAAGCGGCTAGGGAGACAGGGGGAGGAACTGGCGGCGCTTTTCCTGCAAAGGCAGGGAATGAAGATCTTGTGTCGAAATTATACAATAAGGGGCGGCGAGCTGGATATCGTCGCGCTGGATGGGCAGACTTATGTTTTCTGCGAAGTGAAAACGCGCACCAGCCAGAGATTTGGCGCGGGGGTCGAAGCGATTGACAGGAAGAAGCAGCAGGCGCTGCTGCGCACTGCCCAGGTTTATGCCGCCAGGCAGGGAATCCTGGAAAAGCCCATGCGCTTTGATATTGTCGATATTCTTTTGGACAAAGATGGGAAACATAAACTAAGCTATATCAAAAATGCAGAGCTCTGCATATGACGGAGAGACAAGGAATGCGGGCGAGAAGAAAATTTTTTACGACTTTGATTTTGACGGTGCTGCTGCTCATTTTGCCTTTCACGATGGCGCAGGCCGGCGGGGAATTCTCCTGGGGGGGAGACTTGCCGCAGGGATGGGCGGTCTTTACAAACGCGGGGGAGCTCTCGCAGTTCGAAGGATCGGACTGGGCCAAGCTAAGGCTGAAGGAGCAGGGGCATCTTCTGCTGGCAAAGCGGGTGGATTTAAAGCCGGAGACGACTTACCGCATTACTGCGGATATTTGGGCAGACAATGCGGAAGGCGGCGCGGGGATCAACCTCAATTTTTACGGGCAGATCGCACAGACGGATGCTGTTTACACGACCGGCCAGCAATGGAAAAAGATAAGCCTATACGTCAAAACGAATGTGGACGACGTGCAGGAATATATCTTAAGAGTCGGCCTGGGATCTGAAGATGCGCCCAGCAAGGGGACGGTCTATATCTCGGCAGTCAATATTCAGGAGCTTGGCGAACAGCCGGCAGACGAGACGGTTTACCAGCTTATCGGCTCGCTGGGAGCGGGAGTGGATTTGCAGGCCGGCGATATCATTGGGAACCTGGCGGAGAAAGAGGCAGAGCCTGTCTATTCCGCGAAAAACTTCAATTATAATAAGATAGGAACGGCGCTTTTTGCGGTGATAATCATGCTGGCGGCGTATTTTTTGCTTTCTGGAAGAGCTGGCGCGCGCATCGGGGAATACTGCCGCAGGAATTTTGCCGTGATTCTTTTGGTGGCCGTGGCGATTCTATACCGCGTTGCCATTGCAAAAGCTGAGCCGGGGCATGGCTCGGATATGCGCTGTTTTAAAGGATGGGCGATTTCCGCTTATGAGGGCGGGCTGGCGAACTTCTACACCAGCGGCCAGTTCGCGGATTACCCGCCGGCGTATATTTACGTTCTGTATGTGATCGGCTGGCTCAAAGATCTCTTGGGGCTGGCATATGATTCTGCCGCCTTTACACTGCTCACGCGCCTGCCTGCCATTTTGGCGGATATTGCGCTGGGCTATGTGGTTTACCGCATTGCGGGCAAACACATTGGCAAAAATCTGGCCGCCGCCGCAGGAGCGCTGATGCTCTTTTCCCCGATCCTGATTCTCAATTCCGCCGCCTGGGGGCAGGTGGACAGCATTTTTCTGCTGCCGCTGATCGGCTGTATCTATTATTTGCAGCAAAAACGGCATATTCTGGCCAGCGCATACTGGATGCTGGCACTGCTGCTCAAGCCGCAGGCGCTTTTGGCTGCGCCGCTCATTGGCGTGGTCATCCTGCTGGATCTGTTCGGCTCCAGGGGAGAATGGAAGAAAAAAGCGGGAAAAGTTTTGGGCTGTATTGCCGCTATGAGCGCGGTCTACCTCGCTTTGGCGCTGCCTATGATGGGGGAGCAGGATGCGCTCTATGCCATCCGGCGCTGCCTGAACACGGCAGGCTCCTATGATTATGCCTCTATGAACGCCTTCAATTTCTGCGCTTTGCTGGGGGGCAATTTTGTCTCACAGAGCGCGCTGATCTTTGGGGTTTCCTTTAGGACGCTGGGGATCTCGGGCATTGTCCTCACAATTTTGTTGACCGCTTTTCTCTATTGGAGGCGCAGAGAGCGGGAAAACCTGTTTTTGCTTTCGGCAATTCTGCTGGGAGGGATTTTCACCTTCGGGCATATGATGCACGAGCGCTATATCATTCTGGCGATTGGCCTGGCGCTTTTGGCCGCGCTGCAAAAGGATAACCGGCGGCTTTTGCTTTCTGCCACGGTATTTTGCATGATCGGATTCCTGAATATCTATCTGGTACTGCAATTTGGTGCGGACCGGGTTTACGACTGGCTGATACGCCTGCTTTCGCTGGCAGAAGTGGCGGGATATCTCTGGTTTGCGGCAGAGGGTATTGCCCAGATCTGGACGGGCAAACGCATCCCGCTGGCGCCTGTGCAGGAGGTTTTCACGCCACTGCCCGAGCGCAAGATGGAGGATGCCCAGCGCAGGCTGGAGGCCGAGCCGGATCCGGCGCGCAAAATGAAAAAGAAAGACTATCTGCTCATGCTGGCGATTACGGCGGTCTATGCCGTCGTTGCGCTGACGAATTTGGGAAGCCATGTGATTCCGGCGCGCGCGGCCGCTTTGCCGACCAAAAATTGCGAGATTCTGCTGGAGCTTGGGGAGCAGGATTATATTGAGACGCTCAAATACTACGCCGGCTATGGGCAGGGCGATATGCGCATCTATACTTCCACGGATGGAGAAGCGTTTACGGAGATCGCTAAGGGCACTGTCTCGCATCGGTACCGCAATATGTTCCGCTGGCAGATCGTCGATATCGGCCAGCAGGCGAAGTATATTCTCATCGTCAAAGAGCAGGGCCTGGAGATGGAGATCCGCGAGATTGGCCTGATGGACGAGGCGGATGAGTTAATTGCCATCACCTCGGCAGTTCTTCGGGAAGGGGAGAGCGAGCAGGAGGCGGCCTATCTCATCGACGAGCAGGATCAGGTGCCTGTAACCACGAGCTATATGGTGGATATGTATTTCGACGAGATCTACCATGCCCGGACGGCATATGAATATCTGGAAGGGTATACGCCCTACGAGATCACGCACCCGCCGCTGGGCAAGGCGATCATCACGCTGGGCATCCAGATGTTTGGCTTTAACCCGCTTGGATGGCGTTTTATGGGAGCGGTATTTGGCATCGCCATGCTGCCGCTGCTCTATGTTTTTGCCAAGCGCATTTTTGGGCGCACGCGCTATGCCGCCATTGCGGCGCTGCTTTTTGCGGCAGACAATATGCATTTTTCGCTCACGCGCATCTCGACCATCGACAGCTATAGCATTTTCTTCATCATCGCGATGTATTTCTTCATGTATGAATATATGCAGAAGAATTTCAACCGGGAGAAGCTCTGGAAAACGCTGATCCCGCTGGGGCTTTGCGGCATTTTCTTTGCGCTGGGCGCGGCGACAAAGTGGCTCTGCCTTTATTCCGCGGTTGGGCTTTGCGTGCTCTTTTTCTACACGGTGTTTCAGAGAGTGCAGGAATACCGATACGCCAAACAGAAGGAACAGCAGGAGATTACAAAGCCTTTTGCAAAAAAGCTGGTGCTGACGCTGCTCTTCTGTGTGGTTGTTTTCCTGATCATTCCGGCGCTGGTTTACTGTGCCTCCTACCAGCCTTATGCCAGCGCGGCAGGCGGGGACTATGGCCTGAAGGAAATTTGGGAAAACCAGAAATATATGCTAAACTATCATAGTAATCTGGATCCGGATACCGTGCACGCATACTCCTCTGCGGCGTATACCTGGCCGCTCTGCATTCGCCCGGTGTTCTTCTTCTGGGCGCAGAATGCCGCGCCTGGGATGGAAGGCGTGCTCTGGTGCATGGGCAACCCCATTCTTTGGTGGGGCGGGATTGCGGCAGTGCTCTATTTGCTGGGCCGCAGAAAAAAAGATTCGCAGAAAGACCGAGCGATGCCGCTTGTGATCATCGCGGCGCTCACGGGCTTTGCACCCTGGCTCTTTATTACAAGAGAAGTATTTATCTACCATTATTTTGCAGTTGTGCCGTTTTTGATCTTGCTGATCGTCTATGCCATTCGGCATTTGGATCAGCAGGGCAAATGGGCAAAGGGCATTGGCATTGCGTTTGTGGCGCTTTGCGTTCTGGCGTTTGCGGCGTTTTATCCTGCCAATACGGGGATAGTCGTCCCGCAGGCATGGCTGGAGGCGATTCGCTGGCTGCCCACCTGGCCGATGTAGCGGAGAAGAGCATGAAAGTAGGAAAAAAAGAACTCTGGCAGCTTTTGAAATTCTGGCTTTGCACGCAGATTGCGGTGGTGGCCGATGCGGGCAGCTTTGCGGTGATGTATGCGCTGGCCCCGGCTTACTATATGCTTTGCAAGGCGCTTTCCTATTGCATCGGCGCGGTCGTCAGCTATTTTACCAACCGGCGTTTCACCTTTCAGACGACGCAAAGCCAGAGGGGCATCATCTGGAAGTTTACCGTGGTCAACCTGGTTTCCATGGGGGTATCGCTGGGGGCGATGGGAATCATGAGCAAAAATTTTGGCATTCCCGTCTGGCTTTCCTACATTCTTTCCGGTTTTTTTTCCTTTATCACCAATTTCCTGGGCAACCGGCTCTGGGTATTTCACGAATAGGAGGGGGATAGATGCTTGCAACTGTAAAAAGCTATGGGCTGGCCGGGCTGGCCGGATTCCCCGTGATGGTGGAAGTGGACTGCTCGCCGGGACTTCCGCACTGGGAGGCAGTCGGCCTGCCGGATGCCGCCGTCAAAGAGAGCAGGGAGCGCGTGCGCGCGGCGCTGAAGAATTCCGGGTTCACGTATCCGCAGGGCAGGATTGTCGTCAATCTGGCCCCGGCGGATTTGCGCAAAGAAGGGCCGATTTATGATTTAGCTATTGCCGTTGGGACGCTGGCGGCCAGCGGGCAGACAGAGCTTCGGGAGTTCTCCGGGGCTACTTTTATTGGGGAGCTTTCGCTGGACGGGCAGATTCGCCCGGTCAACGGGATTTTGCCTATGGCGATAGACGCACGGCAGAGGGGCATCCGGACGATGGTCGTCCCGCGGGAAAATGCGGTGGAGGCGGCATATGTCGAGGGGCTGCGCGTGCTGGGCGTTGGCACGCTGACCGAACTGACCGAGATTTTGGAAGGAACGGTTTCGGCGGAATTTGCGCGGCCTGCCAAGTTTGGCAAAAAGCAGGGCAGGAGAGAGGGCGTGGATTTCCGCGAGATTAAGGGGCAGCAAAGCGCCAAGCGGGCGATGGAGATTGCCGCCGCAGGCGGGCACAACGCGCTGCTGATCGGGCCGCCTGGCTCGGGAAAAACCATGCTTGCCCGGGCGCTTCCCACGATTCTGCCGGATCTCACCTTTGAGGAGGCGCTGGAGGTAACAAAAATCCACTCTGTCGCGGGGGAACTGCGGGAGAGCGGCATTCTCTGCGAGCGGCCGTACCGCAGCCCGCACCATTCGGCCTCGACTGCCGCGCTGACTGGCGGCGGGACGCGGGCGAGGCCGGGAGAGGTGAGCCTGGCGCATGGCGGCGTTCTGTTTCTGGACGAGCTGCCCGAGTTCCGCCGAGAGGCGCTGGAAGCACTGCGCCAGCCTATCGAAGATGGGTTTGTATCCGTGGCGCGGGTGAATGCGAAAGTGGAATACCCGGCACGGTTTATGCTGGTCGCATCCATGAACCCCTGCCCTTGCGGCAACTACGGCGATCCCGAGCGGCCCTGCACCTGCACGCCCTACCAGATTTCCAGATATCTTGCCCGCATCAGCGGGCCGCTTTTGGACCGCATCGATCTGCATGTAGAGGTTGCGCGGCCCAAATATGAGGAACTGCATACGGCCCCGGCGCCGGAAGATTCGCAGGCGGTTCGCCGGAGAGTCAATGCGGCGCGGGCACTGCAAAAGGAGCGCCTGGCCGGAAGCGGCATTTTTTCCAACAGCCAGTTATTTGGAGAGGCTTTTGAGCGGCACTGCGCGATAGGAAAGCAGGCAAGCGAGCTGCTCAAAGCGGCGTTTACGGCGCTGAACATGAGCGCGCGGTCGTATAAGCGCATCTTGATGGTTGCGCGCACCATTGCAGATCTTGCCGGGGAACAGAGCATCCGCGAGGAGCATATTGCCGAGGCAATTCAATACCGCACGATGGACCGCAAATATTGGGGAGGAGGGGCATGATGCTGGGCGGTTATGAGTTTTACTGGTATTGGCTGGCCAGCACGCCGCGCTTTGGCGCCAAGCGGATTTTGGCCTTGGCCGGCCAGGAGCTGGATTTTGCGGAGCTCTTCGAGCGGGCAGCGCGGGGAGCAAGCCTGGAAGTTTTCGGGCTCTCGCCGAACATGGCAAAGAGCTTGAAGGATCGGGCAAACCGGGAGCTTTTGGAGCAGGAACTGGAGGAATTGGAGCGGGCCGGGATTGGCATCTGCACGATGATAAGCCCGGGCTACCCCAAGCTTTTAAAGGAGATTGCCGCTCCGCCGGCTATGCTCTACTATAGGGGAAACCTGGATGTGCTGGGAGAGCGGGCGCTGGCAGTTGTGGGAAGCAGAGAGGCATCCCGCAAGGGCGCGGCAAACATCCGCCAGATTTCCCGGGAACTGGCTGAGGCGGGCGTGTGCATCGTCTCTGGCATGGCGCGCGGCATCGATTCGGCGGCGCATCGGGGCGCGCTGGAGGCAGAGGGCGGCAGAACGATCGCCGTGCTGGGCTGCGGCGTCGACGTCGTATACCCAAGAGAGAATGAAGATATTTACGAGCAGATTTGCCAGAGAGGCGCGGTGATCAGCGAATATAAGCCGGGCACGACGCCGCTTCCGGGAAACTTCCCTGTGCGCAACCGCATCATGAGCGGCATGGTGCCAGGTGTTCTGGTTGGCGACGGCAGGGCCAAAAGCGGTGCGCAGATCACGGTGCGGCTGGCGGCAGAAGAGGGGCGAGATATTTTCGCGCTGCCCACCGAGGCGATGAACCCGCTCTATGAACTGCCCAATCTGCTCATCGCGGATGGCGCGTATGTTTGTCTTGGCAGTAACGATATTTTGAATTTTTATGGCTGGGAGGCTTCAAAAGCGCCCAAAGGCCAGATTTCCGCGCCTGTGGGGCTTGATTTTTTAGAAGGGGAACTGTATAATCTGCTTTTGAAAGGCGAAATGGAGATAGAGCAGATTGCAGACAGCCTGGGCAAACGGCCGCAGGAGCTCTCTCTGGCTTTGATGAAATTGGAGCTGAAGGGGCTTGTGGTTCGGTTGGCAGGAAATAGATATGCCATAGCGCAAGGATAAGATAGAAGAAAAGAAGGCGGGCGTGCTGGCCTGCCGGGGAGAGGGATTTTGGCGAGAACAAAGTTACAAGAAAACGAGACGGAGGTTTCCGCGGCCAAAACTGCGGCGAAAAAAGCGCCGGCCAGGGCGGCAGGCGCCGGGAAAACAACTGCAAAGAAGGCGCCCGCCAAAAAGAAGGCGGCGGCAAAGCCCAAAAAGGCGGCGGCCAAAACTGCTGGAAAGCGTGCCGAGAGCAAAGAGCCCTATAATCTGGTGATCGTGGAGTCGCCGGCCAAGGCAAAAACGATTGAGAAGTTTTTGGGCGAGGGCTTTAAGGTTACAGCGAGCAACGGGCACCTCATCGATTTGCCCAAGAGCAAAATCGGCGTGGATATTGAGAATAATTTTGAGCCGCAGTATATCGTCATCCGGGGGCGCACGCCGCTCCTAAATGATTTGAAAAAGCAGGCAAATGCCGCTCAGACGGTTTACCTCGCTACCGACCCGGACCGGGAGGGCGAGGCGATTTCCTGGCATATTGCCAACGCGATCGATCCGGATAAGGATGTTCGGCGCATTGAGTTTAACGAGATTACAAAGGCGGCGGTTACCGGGGCGATTCAGAATCCGCGGGAAATCGACCTGCACCGCGTCAACGCACAGCAGGCGCGGCGCGTGCTGGATCGGCTGGTGGGTTACAAGCTCTCGCCGCTGCTTTGGCAGAAAGTCCGCCGGGGGCTTTCGGCGGGGCGCGTGCAGTCGGTTACGGTGCGGCTGATTGTGGATCGGGAAAACGAGATCCGCGATTTTGTGCCCCAGGAATATTGGACGATCACGGCTCTGCTGACGGATATGCAGGGGAACAACCAGTTTGAAGCCGCTTTTTACGGAAAAGCGGGCAAGAAGCTGGTTCCGGCCAGCCAGCAGGAGACGCAGGAGATTTTAGACGCAATCAAAGGAAAAGACTTCCTGATTGCGAACGCGAAAAAAGGAACCAAACAGCGCAGGCCTTTCGCGCCTTTTACGACCAGCACCTTGCAGCAGGATGCGGCCAGAAAGCTGGGCTTTACGACCAAGCGCACTATGGCAGTTGCCCAGGGGCTCTATGAGGGCGTGAAGCTGAGCGAGAGCGAGACGGTCGGCCTGATCACCTATATGCGTACGGATTCCACCCGCATTGCCATCGAAGCCCAGCAGGCGGCAAAAGAGCAGATTCTAAAGCAGTATGGGGCGGAATATGCGCCGGAGAAGTTCAACATCTATGCCGGGCGCAAGAACGCACAGGATGCACACGAGGCGATTCGGCCCACCTATATTCACCGCACGCCTGCCAGCATTAAGGATAAGCTGACGGCGGATCAGTATAAGCTCTATAACCTGATTTACTCGCGCTTTTTGGCCAGCCAGATGACGCCGGCGCGCTATGAGAATATGTCTTACGAGCTGGAAGCCGAGGGATACCAATTCCGGGCGACTTTCTCCAAGATGGTATTCAACGGTTTTCGGGCCGCTTATGACACCCAGGTTGAAGAGGATGAAAGCCAGAACAAAACCATGCCGCCCATGGGCAAGGGAGAGCGTTGCAAGCCGGTTAAAATCGACCCCAAGCAGAACTTCACCTCTCCGCCGCCGCGCTATACCGAGGCCAGCCTGGTCAAGACGCTGGAAGAGCTGGGCATCGGCCGGCCTTCCACCTATGCGCCCACGATCTCGACGATCCTCGACCGCGAATACGTCAAAAAAGAGAAGCGCGCGCTTTTGCCGACAGAGCTCGGGGAGATCGTTACCGATCTGATGAAGAAGAATTTCCCGGATATCGTCGATATTCAGTTTACGGCGGATATGGAAGAGAAGCTGGATACCGTCGAGAGCGAGGGAAAGGACTGGAAGGGCATCGTCGGCGATTTCTACGGCCCCTTTGAAAAGGAGCTGGAAAAGGCCGAACAAAGCGTGGAGCACGTCAAGATTCCGGATCGCCCGGCGGGCATCATCTGCGAGTTTTGCGGCGCGGAGATGGTCTATAAAAGCGGCCGGTTCGGCGAGTTTATCGCCTGCCCGAATTACCCGACCTGCAAAAACACCAAGGCCATCAAGAACACCATCAAAACGCCCTGCCCCAAATGCGGGGGAACGGTGGTGCAGAAGCGCTCGAAAAAGGGCCGGATCTTCTATGGCTGTGATAATTACCCAAACTGCGATTTCGTCTCCTGGGATATGCCGGTGGAGGAAAAGTGCCCGGTTTGCGGGAGCTATATGGTCCTAAAACGCGGCCGGGGGACTTATAAGAAATGCGGCAATGAGAATTGCCCGAGCAACCAGAAGAAGGGCAAAGGGCAGACAAAAGATGAAGCATAAAATTCATGTGATTGGGGCGGGCCTTGCGGGATGCGAGGCGGCGCACCAGATCGCCCGGCGGGGCATCGCCGTGGAGCTATATGAGATGAAGCCGGAGCGTTATACTCCGGCTCATCGCTATCCGGGGTTTGCGGAGTTAGTCTGTTCAAACTCTCTGCGGGCGGATCGGCTGGAGAACGCGGTTGGCCTGCTCAAAGAGGAGATGCGGCTTGCTGATTCACTGATCATAGAAGCGGCGGATGCGACGCGCGTCCCGGCAGGCGGGGCGCTGGCCGTGGATCGCACGGCATTTTCAGATTACATCACGAGTAAGATAAAAGAGAACCCGCTGATTGCACTGCATGAGGGGGAAGTAACCAGTCTAAACGAGATAGAAGGCATTGTGATTGTTGCCAGCGGGCCGCTGACCTCGGAGACGCTTTCCCAGGAGATTGCGGATAAAATCGGCGGAGAGCGGCTGCACTTTTTCGATGCGGCGGCGCCTATCGTCATGGGAGACAGCCTGGACTATGAGAAGGTGTTTGCGGCTTCCCGGTATGGCAAGGGGACGGACGATTATCTCAACTGCCCCATGACAAAAGAGGAATACCAGGCCTTTTACCAGGCGCTGATTTCCGCGGAATGCGCACAGCTGCATGGGTTTGAGGGGCAGGAGGTTTTCGAGGGGTGCATGCCTGTGGAAGTGATGGCAAAGCGGGGCGAGCAGACGCTGCTCTTTGGGCCGCTCAAGCCCGTCGGCCTGACGGCGCCGGACGGCACCCGGCCGTATGCCGTTGTACAGCTGAGAAAAGAGGATGAGGCCGGGCGCATGTATAACCTGGTTGGCTTCCAGACGCACCTGAAGTTTGGCGAGCAGAAGCGGGTTTTCTCCATGATCCCGGGGCTGGAACAGGCGGAGTTTGCGCGGTTTGGCGTGATGCACCAGAACACCTATCTCAACTCCCCCAAAATCTTGGATGCGTTTTACCGCCTGCGGGCGGATGGCAATTTCTTCTTCGCCGGGCAGATGACGGGCGTGGAGGGATACGTGGAATCGGCGGCCAGCGGCCTTTATGCAGGGCTGGCGGCGGCGTTTCAGGCAGAGGGGCGGCAGATGCCAGCTCTTTCGGGGAAAACGGCAATGGGGGCGCTGGCGCGGTATATCAGCAGCAGCCCTTCGGCAGATTTTCAGCCCATGAACATCACGTTTGGCATCATTGACCCGCCGGAGCAGCGGTTCCGCAAAAAGGCAGAGAAAAATACCTATCTCTCTCAGCGCGCGCTGGAGGAAGTGCGCGGATGGGCAGAGGGGCTGGCGAAATAGGAGAAGATAACAATGGGATTATTTGAGGCGACGACGATCGTCGGGATTCGCAAAGACGGCAAATGCGCGCTGGCCGGGGATGGCCAGGTAACGATGGGAGAGCACACCGTGATGAAGCATCACGCCAAAAAGGTGCGCAGGCTATACGACGGCAAGGTGGTCGTGGGCTTTGCGGGCTCTGTGGCGGACGCGTTTACGCTTTCCGAGCGCTTTGAGGCGAAGCTGGAGCAATACGGAGGCAGCCTTTCCCGGGCGGCCGTGGAGCTGGCGCAGGAATGGCGCAGCGACAAGATGATGCGCAAGCTGGAGGCCATGCTCATTGCGGCGGATAAGGATGAGATGCTGCTGGTTTCGGGGACAGGGGAAGTGATCGAGCCGGACGAAGGCGTTCTGGCTATCGGTTCGGGCGGCAACTTCGCCTATGCCGCGGCGACGGCGCTGGTGCGCAACACGGATTTGCCCGCGGCAGAGGTGGCAAAAAAGGCCATGGAGATCGCCTCGGAGATCTGCGTCTATACCAACGGCAATATCACCATTGAGGAGGTTTAGGCATGATCGCATTGACACCAAGAGAGATTGTAGAGCAGCTAGATAAATACATCATTGGGCAGGGGGAGGCAAAGAAGGCAGTTGCCATCGCACTGCGCAACCGCTACCGCAGAAGCCGGCTTTCCCCGGAAATGCGGGAAGAGATCACGCCCAAGAATATCATCATGTCCGGCCCGACGGGCGTGGGCAAAACCGAGATTGCCCGGCGGCTGGCAAAGCTGGTGAATGCGCCGTTTATCAAAGTCGAGGCGACAAAGTTCACGGAAGTGGGCTATGTGGGCAGGGATGTGGAGAGCATCGTGCGGGATCTGGTGGAGGAATCCATTCGGATTGTGAAAAAGGACCGCAGAGAGAGCGTGCAGGAAAAGGCCGCGGCCAACGCGCAGGAGCGGCTGCTGGATTTGCTGCTGGCAGACGGAAAAGCCGCGCCCCAGCCGCAAAACCCCTTCCAGATGCTGCTGGGCGGCCCTAAGGCGCCGGCAGAGCCTGCAGAGACCGAAGAACAGCGCGCCCAGCGCATGAGCCGCCGGGAGGAGACGGCCTACCGCTTAAAATCCGGACAGCTGGATGAGACGGTTGTGGAGATCGAAGTGGAGGACAGCGGCGGCATCGGCATTGAAATCGCCGGGATGGGCACGGAGATCAACATGGGAGAGATGTTTTCCGGCATTCTGCCCAAAAAGACCAAGACGCGCAAGCTTCCCATCCGGGAGGCGCGCAAGATCTTGGAGGCGGAAGAGGCAGATAAGCTCATCGATATGGATGAAGTAACCAGCACGGCCATCGAGCGGGCGGAGCAGGACGGCATCGTCTTCCTGGATGAGATCGACAAGATTGCGGGCAAGACCATGGGCTCTGGCCCGGATATTTCCAGGGAGGGCGTACAGCGCGATATTCTGCCCATCGTGGAAGGCAGCACGGTTGTAACCAAATACGGCCCGGTCAAGACGGATTTCATGCTGTTCATTGCGGCGGGGGCGTTCCACGTCTCCAAAATATCCGATCTGATCCCAGAGCTTCAGGGGCGTTTCCCGATTCATGTGGAGCTCAAGGCTCTGCGCCGGGAGGATTTCGTCAAGATTCTTTCCCAGACTGAAAACGCGATCACCAAGCAATATGCGGCGCTGCTCTCGGCAGACGGTGTCAACCTGAGCTTTACGGCGGATGCCCTGGAGGAGATTGCGGCCTACGCAGAGCAGGCCAACGCTTCGCTGGAAAATATCGGCGCCCGGCGCCTTCATACGATTGTGGAGAATATGCTGGAGGATATTTCCTTTAACGCGGGAGATGTGTTCCCGCCGGTGGAAGTGGAAGTCAACGGAGAATATGTAAAGGAGCACATTGGAAAAGAGCTCAAAGAGGGCAATATTTCCAAGTTTATCTTATAATGGCATTAGAAGTTGAGCGCGTGCAAAAGGGAAGCATTGCAGAGCAGCTGGGCATCCAGCCGGGCGATGTTATCACGCATATGGGGGGAGAGGTTTTGCGGGACTGCATCGATTCCATGTATTTCGAGGCAGAGGCAAAGCTGCTCCTTTCCGTGCGCAAAAAAGACGGCAGTGTTTTTGAGGCGGAGATCGAGAAAGAGGAATATGAGCCGCTGGGCATCGAGTTTGTGGGCGACGGGCTGGGAAAGAGCCGGGGATGCGCAAACCACTGCGTTTTCTGCTTCGTGGATCAGCTGCCAAAAGGGATGCGGCAGACGCTCTATTTCAAAGACGACGATTGGCGCATGAGCTTTATCATGGGCAACTACATCACGCTGACCAACGTTTCGGATGCGGAGTTTGAACGCATTCTGGCGCGCAAGACCTCGCCGCTCTATATTTCCGTGCACGCGACGGACGACGATCTGCGTTCTTATCTCATCGGCCAGGAGCGCGCCCGGGGCATTATGCAAAGGCTGACGCGGCTCAAAGACGCGGGCATCTGCTTCAACTGCCAGGTGGTCTGCTGCCCGGGGCTCAACGATGGAAAAGTGCTGGAAAAGACCATCTCGGATCTGGCGGGGCTATACCCGGCCTGCGAATCTCTGGCCATCGTTCCCTTGGGGCTGACGGGGCACCGGGAAGGGCTGGCGCAGCTGACGCCCATGGATCGGGATTCCGCCCGGGGCGTTCTGCGGATCGCGGAAAAATGGCAGCAGAAGATGCTGGAGGAGCAGGGGACGCGGTTTGTCTTTTGCTCGGACGAGCTGTATATCCGGGCGGAGATGGAGCTGCCGCCCTATGAGGCATATGAGGAATTCGCGCAGATGGAGGACGGCGTGGGCATGGTGCGCAACTTCCTCTGGGAAGTGCAGGATGCGCTGGAGGATTTTGAGGGCAAGGGGAGGCTGCGGGAAGTCTCGGTTGCCACGGGAGTGGATGCGGCGCAGTTTTTGCGCACGGCGGCGGAGATGTGCCAGGAGAAGCTGGGCGTGAAAATCCATGTATATCCCATTTTGAACGATTTCTTCGGGCACAGCATCACCGTAACCGGGCTGCTCACAGGCAGAGACATCATCCGACAGCTGGAGGGCAAGGAGCTGGGAGAGCGGCTGGTGCTTTCGGCCACAATGCTGCGGGATCGGGAAGACGTCTTTTTAGACGACATGAGTTTTGCGCAGTTTTGTGATATACTAAAAGTGCCCTGCATCAAAAACGCAGATGGATATGAGTTCGTCCGGGCGGTTGCAGGCAGCGAAGCATAAGGAGAAAGTTTATGGCAAAACCACTGGTCGCCATTGTCGGCCGGCCAAACGTCGGCAAATCGACCTTTTTTAACCGAATCTGCAAGCGGCGGGTGGCGATTGTAGAGAATATTCCCGGGGTAACGCGGGATCGCATTTTTGAAGATGCCGAGTGGCTCAATTACAGTTTCACGATGGTGGATACCGGCGGCATCGAGCCCAAAAGCGAGGATGTTATCCTAAAGCAAATGCGGCTTCAGGCGGAGCTGGCCATGGAGGCGGCGGACGTCATCCTGTTTTTTGTGGACGCAAAAGAGGGGCTGGTGGCCGCGGATTTTGAAGTGGCCGAGATGCTGCGCCGGACCAAGAAGCCGGTGATCGTCGTGGTCAACAAAGTGGAGACGCAGACGGATGAAGAGGCCGTCTACGATTTTTATCAGCTGGGTATTGGCGAGGTGTTTGCCGTCTCCTCCTCCCAGGGGCTCGGGCTGGGCGATCTGCTGGATGAGGTCGTCTCACACTTTGGGGAAGCGGGGGCGGATCAAGAGGAGGAAGAGGCCTGCTATGTCGCCTTCGTGGGCAAGCCCAACGTGGGCAAATCCTCCATTACCAACAAGATTTTAGGGCAGGAGCGCAGCATCGTCAGCGATATTCCCGGGACGACTCGGGATGCTATCGACTCGGTCTTCTATCGGGGCGGCAAAAAATATGTGCTGACGGACACGGCGGGTATGCGCAAAAAGGCGCGCATCGAGGATGAATCCATCGAGCGGTACAGCGTCATCCGCTCGCTGGCCAGCGTGCGCCGGGCGAATGTGGTCGTTGTGATGATCGATGCGAATGAAGGGATTACCGAGCAGGACGTCAAGATTGCGGGATATGTGCACGACGAGGGCAAGGCTGTGATCATCGCCGTCAATAAATGGGACGCCATCGAGAAGGATACCTACACCATCGAGAGCTATAATAAGAAGATTGCCACAGAGCTTTCCTTCATGACGTATGCGCCGAGAATCTATATCTCGGCCAAGACCGGGCAGCGGGTTGACAAGCTCTTTGATTTGGTAGATCGGGTTTATGAAAACGCCCAGCGCCGCATCTCCACAGGGCTTTTGAACGACTGTCTGCGCGATGCAGTTACGGCGGTGGAGCCGCCCTCGGATAAGGGCAGGCGGCTGAAGATTTTCTACGGCTCGCAGGTGGCCGCAGCGCCGCCGACGTTCGTGCTGTTCGTCAATTCCAAGCCGCTGATGCATTTCTCCTATCAGCGCTATCTGGAAAACTTTTTCCGCAAATCCTTCGATTTTTCCGGCACGCCCATCCGCATTCTCATCCGGGAGCGGGGAGAGGAAAAAGGGGTTTAGCTTGCAATTTGCGCTGGCTGCTGTATAATGAAAGCGCATGACTTTAGTTTTGGAGTAGCTCTATGGATATTTTGGTATATCTGGCGGTGGCCGTTGGCGCATATCTGATCGGAAGCCTTTCCTCTGCCATTATCATCTCAAACGGCGTCAAGAAAAAGGATATCCGCGACTATGGAAGCGGCAATGCCGGTGCGACAAACATGCTGCGCACTTTCGGCTGGCTTTCCGGCCTGCTGACTTTCCTATTCGATGCGGCAAAAGGCACGCTCTGCGCATGGCTGGGCTGGCTGGCCGCGGGCGATATGGGGATGCATATCGCGGCGGTCTGCGTGGTGCTCGGGCATAACTGGCCGCTTTACTATGGCTTTCGCGGCGGCAAGGGAATTGCGACGATGTTTGGCGCATTTCTCTTTATGTTTCCGCAGACTGCGCTGCTGCTGGCGCTGGGCATCGTCGCGCTCATTGCGGTTACGCGCATTGTTTCGCTCTCGACACTGCTGGGCGTAACCATTGCGGCGGCGATTGTGATTTGCAGGGAGCCGGGCAATCTGCCGCTGGTCATCAACTATGCGGCTTTCTGGGTGCTGGCTATGGTGCGGCACCGGGGCAATATTGAGCGCCTGCTAAAGGGCGAGGAGAGAAAGCTCAGTTTCGGATCCAAAAAGAAGAAAACCAGTGAGGAATAAAAAAGCGCCAATCGGCGCTTTTTTATTTTTACTGGGCTCTGCATCAAAGCCGGCTTTTGTTTTCCTTATTTTCGAGGACACGCTGGAGCATCCTGTCTTGGCGGATGGCTCCGCTGTTTTCTCTCCTGCCCATCTCTGCGGAGAAAACTTCCCATCATCTATAAACTTCAAGCGAACATGAGCCATCCTCGAAGAAGGATTCAATTTCATATTTGAGGGGGCCTTCCTCATAGATTTCGCCGTACATCTCGCTTAAATTCTCTGTCTGCCCAGCATAAGTTTTCCAGCCTGAATCCGGAAGCT
>CAMSSU010000030.1 GCA_947063485.1 uncultured Clostridia bacterium
ATTGTAAAAATGATCGCTTTAAGATAAAATAAGCGTGTAATAAGGGGGCAGTTAGGATGAAAAAACAAGGAGCTTGCTATATCGTTGGGGCCGGGGAGTTTACAACGCTTTACCGCATCCCGGCAGAAGAAGACTATGTGATCGCCGCAGACGGCGGTTACCGTTATTTACAGCAAATGGGCATCTACCCGGATCTGGTTTTGGGAGATTTTGATTCTCTGCTTGAAAAACCACAGCATGATCATCTGATCGAACTGCCTGCCGAAAAAGACGATACTGATATGCTCTATGCCATCAAAGTTGGCCTGGAAAAGGGATTTAAAACTTTCTATCTTTATGGCGGAATGGGGGGGCGCTTTGATCATACCGTGGCCAATTTGCAGTCTCTCGCGTTTTTAAGCCAGCATGGCGCCGCCGGGTTTCTTTTCGGAAAAGAGGACGTAACGACTGTTCTAAGCAATCCTTCCGTGCGTTTTGATTCTGGCGCAGAAGGCTATATTTCGCTTTTCTCTTTTGGGGAACACTGCAGCGGCGTGTGCATCCGCGGCCTAAAATACGAACTGGAAAACGCTTCGCTCTGCCACACATTTCCCATCGGCACCAGCAATGAGTTCATCCAAAAGGAGAGTGAAATTGCGGTTGCGCAGGGCACGGCTCTTCTGGTGTTCGGGCAAAAAAACCTGGCGCATCTGAAACGAATCGATCAAAGGCTTGACAATCAGTAAAAAAAGGGTATGATATAGTTTATAGATATATTGTTTATAATTAAACTATATAACATTAAACTATTGTGAGGCCAGGGGCATAAAATGGAGACTTGGAAAAGGGATATTTTTTTCTCGGGTATTACGGATATTTATAAGCAATGCCAGCAATACCGCTTCAAAACCACAGACGACAAAGATTTTACGTTAAACGAAGTGGTGGTATTGGTGTTTTTATCAGAGTATTCTGGGCAAAATACCATCAAGGCGATTAGTGAGCAGCTAAATATCTCCAAGGGGTTGGTGAGCCGCTCGGTGGAGTCGCTCAGAAAGCGCGGTTTTTTGGCAACGCAGACGGACGCGGACGATCGCAGAAAGGTTTTGCTGACGCTTCTGCCCGAAGCGCAGCCTTATGTGCAGTATTTTAAACAGCGCCAAGAACGCTTTGACCGCCGCATCTTGCAGGGTATTTCCGAGCAGGAACTGGAAACTGCCATTCAAACTTTTCAAAAGATGCTGAAAAATATTATGGAGATCGTCGAGGAAGAATAATACTATGAAAGAGCAAAAAACATCTAAAAAGCCAATCCTGTTTTACTGCATTGTCGCTATAATTCTATTGATGCTGCTCAATGCTCTGGTTTTCCCAAAGGTTTTGCAGCCGCGCGTTACCGAGGTCGATTACGGCACCTTCCTTCGCTTTATCGACGAGGGGAAGATAAAAACTGTGGAGATTCAGGATGAAGAGCAGCGCATTGCTTTTCTCGCCGTAGATGAATCCGGCGAGGAAAAGGTCTATATCACAACTGCGATGAACGATCCGAACCTGGTAGACAGGCTCTATCAGAAGGATTCCAAGATTGCCTTTTCCAGAGTTCTGCCGCAGGAGAATTCTCCGCTGCTGAATTTTCTCTATACATGGATTCTGCCTTCCGTCGCGTTCTATCTGCTGGGCCTATGGCTGATGCGCAGTATGCAAAAGCGCGTTCCCGGCGGCAATAATGCCATGACGTTCGGAAAGAGCAATGCAAAAATCTATGTGGAGGCCAAAACCGGAAAGTCATTTTCGGATGTAGCCGGGCAGGACGAGGCCAAAGAGGCATTGAGTGAAATTGTGGATTTTCTCCATCACCCGGATCGCTATACGCAAATCGGCGCGTCTTTGCCCAAAGGCGCGCTGCTCGTCGGCCCGCCCGGAACGGGCAAAACCTTGCTGGCGCAGGCCGTGGCTGGGGAAGCGAAAGTGCCTTTTTTCTCCATTTCCGGCTCGGAATTTGTGGAAATGTTCGTGGGCATGGGCGCGGCTAAAGTGCGCGATTTATTCCAGCAGGCCAATGAAAAGGCGCCTTGCATCGTATTTATCGACGAGCTGGACACCATCGGCAAGAAGCGCGATACTGGCGGCATAGGCGGAAACGATGAGCGTGAACAAACCCTCAACCAGCTGCTGACGGAGATGGATGGGTTTGACGGCAAGAGAGGCGTCGTCATCCTGGCCGCAACCAACCGCCCGGATTCGCTGGATCCGGCGCTGCTACGTCCGGGCCGCTTCGACCGCCGCATTCCCGTCGAACTGCCCGATTTGGCAGGGCGGGAAGCGATCTTGAAAGTCCATGCAAACAAAGTGCGGCTAGACCCGGGTGTGGATTTCAACGCCATTGCCAGAGCGACTTCAGGCGCTTCAGGCGCAGAGCTGGCAAACATGATCAACGAGGCCGCACTGCGGGCAGTGCGAAACGGCAGAAAGGCCGTCAGCCAGGAAGATCTGGAGGAGAGCGTGGAGGTCGTCCTTGCCGGGTATCAGCGCAAAAATGCCGTTGTTTCGGAGCGGGAAAAGAAGATCGTCTCCTATCACGAGATTGGCCATGCGCTTGTGGCCGCCAAGCAGGAGGGAACCGCGCCTGTACACAAGATCACCATCGTACCGCGCACATCCGGCGCGCTTGGATATACCATGCAGGTCGAGGCAGGGGAGCGCCTGCTGCTCAGCCGGGAAGAGGCATTCCAAAGGCTGGCGACTTTGGCCGGCGGTCGCGCCGCAGAGGAGCTCATTTTCGGCTCGGTTACGACGGGCGCTTCCAACGATATCGAGCAGGCGACCAAGCTGGCCCGGGCGATGATCACCCGCTATGGCATGAGCGAAACCTTCGATATGACAGCGCTGGAGACTGTTTCCAATCAGTATTTGGGCGGGGACACTGCGCTTGCATGTTCTGCGCAGACGGCTGCAAAAGTGGATGAAGAGGTGATTGCGCTCATCAAAGATGCGCATCATAGGGCATATGAGATTTTGAGCAGCAACCAGGCGCTGCTGCACCAGCTGGCCGCATATTTATTGGAGAGAGAGACAATTACTGGAGAGGAATTCCAGAAGATTTTGGAGGAGAACTAATTTTGTATATCGATTGGACCTATATTTATCTCGTCCTGCCTGCAGTTGCCTTTGCAATGTGGGCAAGCGCAAAAGTAAATTCAACCTTCCGGCGCTATTCCGGCGTCCATTCCCAGAGCAACATCACGGGAAGGGAGGCCGCGCAGATGGTTTTACAGCAGAACGGCGTTTTCGGCGTCAATATCGAGCAAGTTCCCGGAAAGCTCAGCGATCACTATGATCCGCGCTCCAACACCATCCGCCTTTCCCAGGCTGTTTATCACAGCACTTCCGCCGCGGCCATCGGCGTCGCGGCGCATGAGGCGGGGCATGCCGTGCAGTATGCCAAGGGATATTCGCCCATCAAAGTGCGCGCGGCCATCCTGCCTGCCGCCAATATCGGCTCTGGCCTAGCCATGCCGCTCATCCTTCTGGGAATTTTGCTGAGCGGCTTTGGAGCTTTTTATCAAAACATTGCCTATCTCGGCGTTGCCTGTTTCGGGCTGTGCACGCTGTTCCAGCTGGTAACGCTGCCCGTGGAATACAACGCCAGCAACAGGGCGCTTGAGGCAATTTCCAATGCCTCCATCTTCACGGCCCAGGAGCAGGAAGGGGCGAAGAAAGTGCTCTCTGCCGCGGCGCTGACTTATGTCGCATCCCTTGCCGTTTCCATCATGCAGCTGCTTCGGCTGATCCTGCTCGTGAACCGGAACAACCGCAGAGATTAAGGCTTGCAAAGAGCAGTGCGGCGTTGTATCATAGCTTTGGTGCACAAGATGCATTGAAGCGGCAATGCCTATTTGGGCAGAAGGCTTCAGGGAACTATCCTTTGCGGCCCTCTGCTTTTCTATTTTTACATCACGGAGGAAGAGATGCCAAGTTACGATATTGTGGATTTCCATACGCATATCTACCCGGCCAAGATTGCGCATAAAGCGGTGGATGCGATCAGCCAGTTTTATTCCATCGCCATGTCCGGCCAGGGGACCAGCGAGCACCTTTTGCAGGAGGGAAGCAAGATTGGCGTTTCCCGCTATGTTGTGCATTCCGTCGCGACGACTCCGGCGCAGGTTGTCCCTATCAACGATTTCATCGCCAGGGAGACCCAAACGCATCCCGAGTTTGTCGGCTTTGCGACGCTGCACCCGGGCTTTGAGGATATCGCCTCAGAGGTAGACCGTGCCATCGATCTTGGGCTTAGGGGCATTAAAGTGCATCCGGATTTCCAGGAGTTCAATATAGACGACGATGCCGCCATGAAAATTTACCGGGCGATTGAGGGAAGGCTGCCCATCCTGTTCCACATGGGCGATAAAACGCGGGATTTTTCCGCTCCCCGCCGTTTGCGCGCGGTTTTGGAGCGCTTTCCAAGCCTTGTGGTCATCGGCGCGCACTTCGGGGGATATAACGCCTGGGAGGAATCCAAAAAATATCTGCTTGGCCAGAATATCTATTTCGATACCTCCAGCTCGCTTTTCTGCCTGTCCCCGGAGGAGGCCGCCCAGATGATCCATGCGCACGGCGCAGACAAGATGCTCTTTGGCACGGATTATCCCATGTGGGATCACCAGGAGGAGCTCTCGCGCTTTCTGGCTCTCCCGCTGACGGAAGAGGAGCGCACTGCCATTTTGGCAAAGAACGCACGGACGCTCCTTAAAATCTAGTTATTTTTCATTTCGATTTTTTCCATAAAATTCCTGTTTATTTGCCTGCTGCCCGGCCATAATAGTATCGAGGCAGCAATGAACCGGCTTGCCAATTGGCCTTGGTGCTTTCAAATAAACACTTATTATTTTGACTTGCCGGCGCATATCAGCAGAGAGGTGCACAACCCGGTTTATGGCCTTAAGAGCTCAAGAAATTGAGCTCTTTTTTTGTGTCTTTTCCGGGGGAATTATGATATAATTTAGATAAATTTGAAAATGCAAAAGAAGAGGGGGAAACGTTTTGGCGCTTTCACCAATGATGAGGCAATACCTTGAGATCAAGGAAAAAAATAAAGACTGCCTGCTGTTTTTCCGGCTGGGCGATTTCTATGAAATGTTCTTTGAAGATGCGATTACTGCATCAAAGGAGCTGGAAATTGCGCTGACGGGCAGAGACTGCGGCCTGGAAGAACGGGCGCCTATGTGCGGCGTGCCGTATCATGCGGCGGAAGGCTATATCCAGCGCTTAATTGAGAAGGGATATAAAGTCGCCATCTGCGAACAGCTGCAAGATCCCGCATCGGCAAAAGGGATCGTCGAGCGGGGCATCGTGCGCATTGTAACGCCCGGAACCATCTCAGAAAGTTCCATGCTCAAAGAGGATGAAAATAGCTTTTTGCTCTCGGTTTATGAGCACAAGGGCAGAATCGGCGCAGCTTATGCGGATATTTCGACCGGCGCATTTCTGGCCGAGGAGGTCGCCAGCCTGGAAGAGCTGGGCAATCTGCTTTTGCGCGTTTTGCCAAGAGAAGTCCTGTTTGCTGAAAACAACGCTGTCTTATTTCACTATTTCAAAGAGCAGGAATCGCTCTATCTCACGCGCTGGGACGCATGGCCCTACGAAAGCGGCAACGCCAAGCGGCTTTTGCAGGAGCACTTTGAGGTAATGAGCGTCTCGGTCTTTGGCTTTGCCGAAGATTCGCCCTGCCTCAACGCCGCAGGCGCGCTCCTGCAATACCTGCTGGATACGCAGAAAAACTCCCTGTCGCATATCAAAAAACTCCTCAAAACCTCCGGCAAAGACTATATGGCCATCGACGCCTTTACACACCGCAATCTGGAGCTGACCGAAACCATGCGCGGCAAGGAAAAGCGCGGCTCATTGCTTTGGCTGCTGGATAAAACCAAAACTGCCATGGGCGGGCGTCTGTTAAAGCTGTATATTGAACAGCCGCTTTTGAACAAAAAGGAAATCAACGCGCGGCTGGATGCCGTCGAAGAGATCAAGGAGGGCTATGCGCTTCGGAGCAACCTCAGGCAGGAACTGGATAAAATTTACGATATCGAGCGGCTGCTTTCCCGCATTTCCTATGGCTCTTTGGATGCGCGCGATATTGTCGCGCTGAAAAATTCCATTGCGCCTTTGCCCAGTATTCAGCAGCTCCTGAAAGGCTGCAAAAGCGAGGCGCTTTTGCAGTGCGCCGATCAGCTGGATACGCTGGATCAGCTCTATGCTTATCTGGATGGCTGTATCTGCGAGGATCCTCCGCATGGCATTCGGGATGGCGGCTTTATTAAGCCTGGCTATCATGCAGAGGTGGATAAGCTGAGGGAAGCCAAAACCAGCGGCTCGGAGTGGCTTTCCACCATGGAGCAGCGGGAGAAGGATGCGACGGGCATTAAAAACCTGAAAATCGGCTATAACAAAGTCTTTGGCTACTATATCGAGGTTTCCAAATCCAACCTTTCTTCGGTTCCGTACCGCTATACCCGGCGTCAGACGCTGGCCAACTGCGAGCGCTATATCACGCAGGAGCTGAAAGAGCTGGAGGACATGCTGCTCTCAGCGACGGACAAATGCAACGCGCTGGAATACCATCTGTTTTTGCAGATTCGCGATCACTTGGCGCAGTATATCGATATACTTCAGAAAAATGCCAGCCTTCTGGCTAAAATTGACGTACTGCAATCCTTTGCGCAGGCGGCATACGACTACGACTATGTCAAGCCCAAACTATGCTCGGACGGCAGTATTTCCATCAAAGACGGGCGGCACCCGGTCGTCGAGCGCACAGTGCGCCAGGAGTTCGTCCCCAACGACACCTATCTGGATGAGCAGGGAAAACTGCTCATCATCACAGGCCCCAATATGGCGGGCAAGAGCACGTTCATGCGCCAGACCGGGCTGATCGTCCTGATGGCACAGATTGGCTGCTTCGTTCCGGCATCGGAAGCGCGCATCTCTATTGTCGACCGCGTATTCACCCGCGTCGGCGCCTCGGATGATCTGGCTTCCGGGCAAAGCACTTTCATGGTCGAGATGAACGAGCTGGCCAGTATTTTAAACAGCGCAACGAAAAACAGCCTGCTGATTTTGGATGAAATCGGCAGGGGAACCAGCACGTTAGATGGGCTGGCCATCGCCTGGGCGACGATAGAATACATTCTGGGCAAAAACGGCATTGGCGCAAAGACGCTGTTTGCCACGCATTACCACGAGCTGACAGATCTGGAAGGCAAGCTCGCCGGCGTGCAGAACTATTCGAGCAGTGTCCGCGAATATGAGAAGAGCATCGTATTTCTGCATAAAATCCAAAGGGGCGGGACGGATCGGAGCTTCGGCATCGAAGTTGCCAAGCTGGCCGGACTGCCCAATGCGCTCATTGAGCGCGCCAAATCGCTCCTTGGCGTGCTCCAGCAAAATGCGAATACGGATCTCAGCGGCATCGATCTCTCGGCCGTCCCGGAGTTCCCAGATAAAAAAGCACAGGAAGCGGAAAAAATGATGAAAAGCCTGGCGCAGCTGGATATCGATCATTTAACGCCTCTGGAAGCGCTTTCCCTGCTCAACGACATCAAGCAAAAGGCGATGGAAAATGGGTAAAATTCAAGTATTAAGCGAACAAATTGCCAACCGGATTGCGGCGGGAGAGGTGGTCGAGCGGCCAGCTTCCATCGTCAAAGAGCTGGTGGAGAACTCCCTGGATGCCAAGGCCAGCGCTATCACCGTCTCCATTCTCGACGGTGGGATCCGCGAGATCCGCGTAACGGATAACGGCGAGGGGATTGCCGAAGAGGATATGCCTCTCACCATCTTAAAGCACGCGACCAGCAAGATCTATAAGCTTCAGGATTTGGACCGCATCTATTCCATGGGGTTTCGGGGCGAAGCCCTGGCCAGTATCGCCGCGGTTTCCATGCTCAGCATCAAATCCCGGGTTCATGCGAGCGATACGGGCACAGAGCTATGCGCAAAAGGCGGGAAAATCGAGTATATCCGCCAGGCGGGCCTGCCCGAGGGAACGTCTGTCATCGTGGAAAACCTCTTCTACAACACGCCTGCGCGCCTAAAATTTCTCAAAAAGCCAGGCTCAGAGGCGGCTGCTATTTCGGATATCGTCAGCCGGCTGATTTTAGCGCGGCCGGATATCTCTCTGCGCTACACCGCCAACGGGAAGGGCATCTATCACAGCCCGGGCAACGGAGAGCTTCTGGATGCGATTTGCGCCGTAAACGGCCAGCAAATGCGCTCCCATCTGATCCCAGTCGATTATCAGATCAACAAGATTCGTGTCTGCGGGTATATCGGCGCGCCTGATATCACCTATAAAACGCAAAAGAACGGAAGCCTGTTTATCAATCAGCGCTATATCCGCTCGGAGGCGATTCAATCTGCGATTTTGCGCGCCTATGGGGAGCGCATCCTGCGCGGCAGTTTCCCGTTCTACACCCTGCATCTGAATATGGATTTGAGCGATGTGGACGTGAACGTCCATCCAAATAAGCTGACCGTGCATTTCAGCGACGAAAATGCGGTAGAATACGCCGTGATCAACGCCGTCTCAGATGCGCTTGCGGGGCAGTATTCTCCCGTTGTCTCTCAATTTCAAAGCTCTAAACGCAATGTGAGCTATGAACAGCTTAAAATAGCAGAGGATTTGCCAAAGCCTGAAGAAGTGCCCAGTTTGGAGTTTAGCCCAAGCCCTTCCGCGCAGGAGAAGCATTCTTCCCAGGAGGATTGGAAAATGCCATCCGATTCCGAGCTGGAAGAGGGCATCGAAGAGATCATGCGCCTGACCGCCGAGCACAAAAACAAAGGCCCATTTGAGATCAATACACCCTCGGAGATTTCCGTCGCCGATCCTCCCAGGGATTTTTCCCTGGCTCTGGAGCGCGCAGGCCAAAAACATACGGCACCGGCCGCAGCCAGCCAGCCGACGCTTCTCTCCAACCTTCCGGAAGTCCGGGTTTTGGGCGTCGCTTTTTCCACTTATATCATCGCGGAAACAGGGGAGAGCCTATATTTTATCGACCAGCACGCCGCACACGAGCGAAAGATCTACGATACGCTCATGCAGGCCATGGAAAAAAGGGCGATCAGCCAGCGGCTGCTCATCCCGGAGGTCTACCGGCTGACGCACGAAGAACAGGTGCGCCTAGAAGAGAATCTGAATATCTTGGCGCAGATGGGATTTGAGCTCCAGTTAAGCGCGCCGCTCGTCTGCGAAATCCATGCAGTTCCGCAAATTTTGGGCGAGGCGAAAGCGGCAGCCACGCTGGAGGATGTTCTGGGCTCGCTGACGAGCGGGGGAGCCCCCGAGGCAGTGCGCAAAGATCGCATCGCCAAAGGCGCCTGCAAACGCGCGATCAAGGCAGGCCAGCCCATGATAGAGAGCGATATTCAAAATCTAATTCAATATTTCCTGCAATCCGGCAAAATCCCAAATTGCCCGCACGGCCGGCCGATTGCCGTCTGTATCCCGAAAAAAGAGCTGGAAATCAGCTTTAAAAGGAGAGTATAGTGCAAAAACTCATTGTGATTCTTGGCCCCACCGCCTCGGGGAAAACAGATCTCGCCATTCAGGCTGCTAAGGCAGTGAACGGCGAAGTTGTCTCGGCAGATTCCATGCAGATCTACCGCGAGATGCACATTGGGACGGCCCGGCCCTTGCCGCAGGAGCAGGAGGGTATTGCGCATCATCTTCTTGGCTTTGTGGATCCGGATGCCGCTTACAGCGTCGCATGCTATCAAAGAGACGCATTGCAGGCGATTGAAGAAATTCTTTCCCGGGGCAAGCAGCCCATTTTAGCAGGCGGAACGGGGTTATACCTCAATTCTATCCTCTATGATCTGGATTTTACGCAGACAAAACCAAACCAGGCCCTGCGGCAGAGGCTGGAAGAGCAGTATCAGGAAAACCCGGCGCTTCTCCACGCCAGATTGGCGGAGCTCGATCCTGCCGCGGCACAGCGCATTCATCCAAACGATAAGAAAAGGCTGATTCGCCGCCTGGAAATTTTGGAAGATACAGGCAGGGAAGAGCCCTATGAATTCCGGAGGCCACAGAACCGGTATCAAATTCAAAAGATCGGCATTACCAAGCCAAGGCAGACGCTTTACCGCGATATCGAAAGGCGCGTCGATGCGATGTTTGCCCAGGGGCTGGAAGCCGAAGTGCGGGAAATTTTCCGAAAATACGGCACAGAGATTGCGGCCTTTTCCGCCATCGGCTATAAGGAGTTTTTGCCCTATTTCGCAGGCCAAGCCACGCTGGAGGAGGTTAGCCAGCGCATCAAGCAAAACACGCGGCGCTTTGCCAAACGCCAGCTGACCTGGTTCCGCAGAGAGCAGCAGGTCTGCTGGTTTTCAGCGGAAGATTTTTCAGGCAAAGAGGTGCTGGCCAGCGCAGTGATTTCTCATATAACAAAAGGAGCATACGATGAATAGTTATCAATCTTTCTTGCAGGCGAGATATGGAATCGGAGAGAAAGTTTTTGCGCATATTCGGGCTTGCAAAGAGGCCATCGCGCCAAAAGTACAGGAATTTGAGGAGATTCGCCAATATAATACGCTCAAAGTTCTTCATGCATTTCAGAAATGCGGGCTGGCAGAGCGGCATTTTTACGGCTCTACCGGCTATGGGCTGACGGACGACGGGAAGCATAAGCTATCCGAGGTTTTTGCGGAAATATTCGGCGCAGAGGACGCCATCGTGAGCCCGCTGTTTGCCTCCGGAACGCATACGATTAACGTCGCGCTCTATGGCTTGCTCCGGCCGCTGGATACGATGCTTTGCATCACAGGCGCTCCTTACGATACGCTCATTTCGACGCTGGGCATTGGGCAGGGTGAAAAAAAGGGGCTGGGCGAATTTGCCATCAAATATTCCGAGGTTCCCTTGACGGAAAACAACGGCATCGATATCGATGCCGCGCTCAAGCAGTTATATCTGGATTCCGCCATCAAAGTCGTCTATTTGCAGCGCTCCAGGGGCTATCAGCTGCGCCCGGCACTGACCATCGCGCAAATCGGTGAGGCAGCCAGGGCAATCAAAAAGGCATATCCGAATGTCTTTGTCGTGGTGGACAACTGCTATGGCGAGTTCACGGAAACCATGGAGCCGACGCAGGCCGGCGCAGATGTCATCATCGGCTCGCTGATCAAAAATCCGGGCGCAGGCATCGCCCCGACCGGCGGCTATATCGCCGGAACAAAAAAAGCCATCGAGCTGATTGGCGGCCGCTTCACCTGCCAGGGCATGGGAATGGAGATCGGCTCCTATCTGGCAGGATACCGCCCGTTTTTCCAGGGCATTTACTTTGCTCCCAGCGTTACCTGCACAGCCCTGAAGGGCGCCGCTCTCACGGCTGAAGTGTTCGCCTCTCTTGGGTATGAAGTGTTCCCATCCAGCACGGCCAAGCGCTCGGATATCACCCAGGCCATTCTCATGCAGTCTCAGGAGGAGCTCATTTCCTTTGTGCAGGCCGTGCAAAAAGCCTCTCCTGTGGATAGCCAGGCACTGCCATACCCGGACGACATGGCGGGCTACGACAGCAAAATCATCATGGCATCGGGCAGCTTTATCCAGGGCAGCTCGATCGAGCTTTCCGCCGATGCGCCGCTCCGCGCCCCGTATACCGCGTATTTCCAGGGCGGGCTGACAGAAGAAAGCGTCGAGCTGGCGCTAATGCTGGCGCTACAGGATATGAAAAAAATATAAAAAGGGAAGAGGATCAGCGATCTTCTTCCCTTAAGCGAATGGCTTTTGCCGCTTCTTTTCGGTGCTCTTCGGCCATGGCGGCATAGTGCTTGCGCGTAGTGTTGACATCTTTATGCCCCAAAACATCCGCGACCAGGTAGATATCCCCGGTCTGCTGATAGAGCATCGTGCCGTATGTACTGCGCAGCTTATGCGGCGTGATATGCTTGAGCGGGGCGGCCAGCCGCGCATATTTTTGGATCATGTTTTCTACGGCGCGGACGGTCAGCCGATTCTTTTTCAGAGAGAGGAAAAGCGGGGCAGAGAGGGAATAGCTGCCCTGCATTTTTCTTTGCTCCAAATACTCGGCCAGCGCCTCCTCTGTCTCATAATCAAAATAGAGAATACTCTGATCGCCGCCTTTTCTGGTAACCCGGAAAGAAAGATCCTTAAAATTCAAATCCTCTATATTCAGGCCAACCAGCTCGCTGATTCGGATTCCCGTGGTCAAAAACAGGATGACGATGGCAATATCCCGCTGAACTGTATGGGCATGATAGCGCTTTTGGCGCTCGCTTAGCCCTTCGCCGGATTCTATGATTTCTATCATGGCTGCAATTTCCTCGCGGGAAAGGCGGATAATTGCCTTTTCGTGGATTTTTGGCATATCCAGAAGTTCCGCCGGGTTGGAGGAAATCAGCCCCTGTTTATAAAGATATTTGAAAAGCGAGCGCAGGCTGGCAATTTTGCGCGCCTTGCCATGCTCGTTATTTTCATATTCCGATTCGTCTGGCTTGATATAGTACCCAAGATACTGCACATAAATTTCCAAATCCCGCAGCGTCAGCGCGTTCAGCTGATCTGCCGTGATCGACTGCATCGTGCGGCCGGCGAAATCCTTTTGCTCGGAGATCAGATAGTTTAGAAACACGCGCGTATCAAAACAATAATTCAGGCGCGTCAGCGAGGCGTGCGTCGTCTCACAGGCTCGCATAAAATCCAGGAACCAGTTTGGCATATCAAAACTTAGCTCGCGGATGCGCAGAGTGTTTTTTAAATTCTGCTGTTCATAATACGTGCGGTTTTCCATAAAGCAAAAAGTACCTCGGCTTTTAAAATCGCGTAAAAACGCTTTTGATGTGATTTATTATACGCCTCTCCCGGCTGATCTGTCAATAAGACTTCGTAAAACTTGTGTTTTACGAAGTCTTATGTTTTATTTCTTTTGCTCTCTCCGCTCCATTTTGGGCAAAATATAAAAAGACGCTGGAATTATCCCGGCGTCTTTTTTCAAATTGAAACATGACTATTTTACAAGCCTGAACTTTCCAACCACAGGAAGTTCCTGTTTCTTGCCTTGAGCCGCGTTGACAATGCCAAAAATCGAAAGCGCGAGACAGCCCAAATCCAGCAGTTTGAAAATAACATTCAGTGCCTTGACCAAATAGTAAATTCCGCCCACATACCAAATGCCAAGGAAAATGCTCGGGACAATCCACGACACAATGCCAATGCAGACTTCCAGCAGGAATAAAATCAGCCCTTGATTGGCGTGAAAACGCGCATATTTGGAATTTTTGGCCGCAAACAGCGGAATCAAGACCAAAATACCCAAGTAGGATAAAATTCCCATCGCCTTATTTTGCGCCACATCCGCAGGATCAAAGCCATTCACATTTTGCTGGCCGGCTGCTGAGCGGTATTCCGTTTGCTGCCCGTTTGCACCAGTACCAGCGCCAGCGGCTGCCCCAACTGCCGCGCCGCAAGAGGGGCAAAACTGAGCCTCTTCCCCTATTTGCGCTCCGCATTTGCTACAAAACGCCATAATAAAACCTCCAAAATAATAATTGAACGAAAAACAAATTAAAGCTTTTTGCTGTGCTTTTTAATTTCATCCGTCGCGAGCTTATCGCAGATATTGTTATAGTGGTTATCCGAATGCCCCTTCACTTTGACAAAGCGAACTTGATGTTCTTTGGTCTGATTGATCAGCGAGATCCACAAATCCTTATTTTCAACAGGCTTTTTCTGCGAATTGATCCATCCATTCCGCTCCCAGGCCAAAGTCCAGCCGTTATGAAAGGCATTACTGATATAAGCGCTGTCCGTATAAACCGTAACCTCGCAGGGCTCTTTGAGCGCGCAAAGCCCCATGATCACGGCTGTCAGCTCCATGCGATTGTTCGTCGATTCTGCCGCGTAGCCGGAAAGCTTTTTCTCTGCCCCTTTATAGAGCAAAACCGCTCCCCATCCGCCCGGCCCTGGGTTGCCCGAACAGGCGCCATCCGTATATAACTCGATTTTCTTCACGCTCTCCCTCACTTACAGCCGGTTTGCCTTTTCCACGCAGACATCCACCGCCTGATAAACTGCGTTTTTCAGGCCCAGCTCATCCAACTTCTGCACGGCTTCGATGGTAGCTCCGCCCGGAGAGCTGACTTCGTCCCGCAGCTGTGAGGTGTGTTTCCCCTGGGTCTGCACCATTTTTGCCGCACCCAGAACGGTCTGCGCCGCAAGCCGCTGAGAAACGGCTTTGCTCAGGCCATGCTTGACCCCAGCATCTGCCAGTGCCTCAATAAACATGTAAGTATACGCCGGGCCGCTCCCGCTGATTCCGGTAACAGCAGAGATCAGCCGCTCTTCCACCTCTTCCACAATGCCAATCGCACCAAAAAGCTCCTTTGCAAAGGCCAGCTCTTCGCTCTCAAAGCTATGCGGCAAGGAAAAAGCCACCGCGCCGCACCCCGCCATCAGCGGCGTGTTTGGCATGGTGCGCAGAATATGCACGTTATTTGCGCGAATATTCTCCTGTAACTGCTGGTAAGTGAGCCCAGCGACAATGGAAATCAGCGCTTTCCCTTCCAAATTCAGCGCATTTAAGACGCCTTTTGCCACAATCGGCTTGACCGCCAAAACGATAATATCGCAGCAATCTGCCAGCGCCTGCGCGGAGTCGCATACCGTGATGCCATATGCCTTGCGGTGCTCCTCGCTCTTCTTCCTATCCACATCATAGAGCGCGACATCCTGGCTCTTTAATACCTTTTGCCTAAGCGCGCCGGAAAAAATAGCCGTCGCCATATTCCCTGCGCCAATAAAACCGAGTTTCATCTCTTCCCCTCTCCTCCATTTCTCTATGGCTAATAGTATAAGCTGTTTTTGCGCAGAATGCAAAGCAATTTTCGCTAAAGTCCCAGGCGATAGATCCTGTTGGCATTTTCAAAAAATACCGCGCTGTGATATTGCTCCGGCACGATGCGCCGGATAAACTCCAGATAGGTTTTGATATGGATAATCGGCCAGTCTGTCCCGTATAACACCCTGTCATAAGCTCCGGCATAATGGAGCCAGGTCTGCAGCTGCGCGATATAGCCGGCAGAATCCCGAAAAACTTCCTCCAGATCTGGCTGGCCCTCCAAAAGCCCAGAAAGATCGGCTGCGACATTGTCGTTTTTGGCGAGAACGGCCGCGGCATCTATCAGCCAGGGGTTACCAAAATGGCAGAGAACAAACTGCACACGGGGAAAGCGCGAGGCGGCATCGTCAACTGTCAGCGGATGGCTATATTTGAGGCGGCCCAGCTGGCCTGCGGTCTCTCCCGTATGAATGGCGACAGGTTTTTGGAAAAATTCCGCCATCTCGTAGAGCGGCGCAAACATCTCGTCGTGGACATAATAATGGCAATACCCCGGGTATAGCTTGATTCCAACGCAGTTTTTGCGCCGCAAATGCTGTTCTATCAGCGGCAGGGATTCGGGCAGCTTCCAGCTTAGAGCATCATCCAGGCCGATGCAGTAGCTTAAAAAATCCGGATAGCTATGGTTTTCCAAAGCCAAATCCCTGTTCCCCATCACGATGCCATGGCAGATACCATTCTGCTGATACTGGCTATGCAGATGCTCCTCCGTATTCTCATGCCCTGCGTGCTGTGCCACAGCATCGAAATAGGCATCGCGGCAGAAATGCAGATGCGCATCGATTACTTTTTCCATTTTTCCTCCCCCCGCTCTCTCGAAAATCCGGCAAAATAAAAGCGACGCTGAATCCGAATCCAGAATCAGCGTCATATTTGGCAGGGGCAGAAGGACTCGAACCCTCAACAACGGTTTTGGAGACCGCTATGTTACCATTACATCATGCCCCTAGGCAACATTGAAATTATACCATCGGCGATAGGAGATTGTCAACCTTGTTTCTATTGACCTTTTCCCTCAAACTAGTATAATATAGGTATTGGTTTTTTCTAGGAAAAATGCCTTTTTCGGCAGTTTTGGGCTGCGGTGCTCTAAAAAACAGACAGGCTGCCCGCAATAAATAAAAAAGAATGATGGTTGAATGACGAATGGAATCTTTAGAAATTAAACTCATCGCGGTAAGAGACAGGATTTGTGCATGGGAGATGTTCGATACCCAGGCGCGCCAATATTTCAACGGAAGCGCCCGCCCCTTTAAAAACGTCGCTTCTCATGACAAGCTTTCAGAATCCGACTATTACAGCATTCCCTACACAAAAAAGCAACTTAAAACATTTGAGTATATCGGAAAATACGCGGAGTATTTTGAGGAGCTTTTTTCCGCGGCAACAGTCATTCTTCCAGAAGAAAAATATGATCACCTCGTCAAGGCGACCTTTGGGCCGGAAAGCAAAGTTTATCAGCTTTATCATGAAAAGGCCAAAGAGCCGGCTGCCCCTAAATTTCAGCCGACGCTCTACATCGATTTTGAGGCCATGAATATGCGCATCTGCGGCTGGTATGCGGAGCTCGTATGCGAAAATGAGACGCTGGTCTATGAAGGCATTGCAAAGCCGTTTTCAGACACCAAATACGTCCAGAGGCTTTGGAGCCGCACCTACAGCGATCTGCTCACCTACTCTATCGACGAGCTTTGCGAGGCCAAGCATGTTCAAAATTTTGAGCGCTATTTTATCGAGATGTTCTCCAAGGCAAAGAAGATCTACACCTACGGCGATACAGACGCCCTGTTCGTCAAAAAAACCTTTGGGGCAGAGCTCTATAACTTCTTCAAGATCAAAAATATCGATGCCTGCGTCAAGGTTGCAGGGCGCGCGCTTTCCCTGGACAGAGCCTGCAAGCTTTTCGGCGTCAGCGTAGAGGGCGATCTGCATAACCCCAAATACGACGTCATCAAAATGAAGGCATGCCTGGATATGGTCAATGCGCTTTAGCGGCGCAGCAAAAAAGCAGCGGGGATCACCGCTGCTTTTTTATTACTTAAAATCCAGATACTCTTCCAGGCAAACATTCTGCTCATAGATCTCCTCTGCCGCCTGCTTTCCCACATACCGATAATGCCAAGGCTCATAAATCACGCCTGTAATATGCTCTTTGTCTTTGGGATAGCGCAGAATAAACCCATATTCATGCGCATGCTCCAGCAGCCATTTTCCCTCATCGGTTTTGGCATAATCATCGTTTGATTTTTCATAGGAGACCGCAAGGATATCCAGAGCCAAGCCTGTCGCGTGTTCAGTGCAGTTTCCCGGCATCACTTTTACAGGATGCCGATACGGATCGCTCCCGTAGGAAGGATCTTCCGCCAGCTTGTCCGCAAACAGCTGATCCTGATACTGAACAGATCGGTAGGCGCCAGTCAGCTTATACTGCCCAATCCCCTCTTCGACTGCATCCAAAAACATCTCTCTGGCTGCCGCGGCGGCGTCTTTTTGGATGCTCCCATCCGGGTTGACCAGAACGACCTCATCCCCAAATACGCTGTCCAGGCGCACCAAATCTTCCGGCCTTTCTGCCGAAATGGGATGCTCCCAGTTTACCAAAATGAGAAACTGCGCATCTTCCCTTTCGGCATTTTGAGTCGCTTTGCTTGGCTCTGCCGGCGAGCTAACCGGCAGGGGCGCAACGACGGGCCTGCTGGAAGGCTCCTCGTTTGATGCAGATTTTGCCCTGGCCGAATATCTTCCCAGCGCAAATGCCAAAATAAACTCCGCCGCAAATATGCCGGCCAAAATGCACTTTCCAAGCCTGGGAATGCCTTCTATTCTTTTTGATGGGCGTATGCTTCTGCTTCGGCTACGGGGATAGCGCATACATGCCCTCTCTCATTTCTGCCTCGTCTTCCCTAGGCAAGACAACTGTTTTCGCTGTTTTCCGCGGCAGAAAGGAAACGCCGCAAACGAGCAATAAAGCCAAACAAAGAAAAATCCCGACTAATTTCTTCAAAAAAACTCCCCCTATCTTCATTTTTAGTATAGGGGGGAGTTGTAACATACTTGCGTCAAAAGAATAACAGGAATATGAATGCTTAATAGTAGTATGCCGGCTGGACGGCACAGGAAAAATTCCACCCTTCTGGCTCATTGCTCTCACCAAAATAGACATCGAAGGATGCCCAGATAGAAATCTCATCGAACCGGCAAGTCGAGAACCGAT
>CAMSSU010000031.1 GCA_947063485.1 uncultured Clostridia bacterium
TGTGGCAGCAGAAATAAATATTGAGACGGCAGTATTGAAGGGGCTGAAGCAGGAGATAGAAGAGGGTGTAATGGGCTATGGAGTTGTGTGCACGGCTGACGAGGTACAGCAGGCGGCAATCTTTAGCTTTAAAGAAAATGAAAAATCTGAGGTGATCGTCGTTTCTGCAATTTCCGATGATCTTGCAATTGCATATTTATATGGAACAGAACTGGCCGAGATAATAGACGCTTCTGTGGAAACGCAGTATGGGGAAATCGCTTTGGGATTGCTGCTTTCTGATAGCTACCGAACAGAAAATTTATTATTTCAATATAGTAAGCTAGGAGACTACTATACTGTCTCAATTTCTCCCGTAAGATAAGAAAGTGCGCTTCGTTCGCAAATTACGGCATATCTGCAACAAAAGGCCGCCATGCATTGCATGGCGGCTTTTTCGAAAAAATGAAAGCGGCAATAATAAAAGCAAGGCGCTGCGAAAGCAGTGGATGAGCGAATATTTTTATCAGGGGTGAATCGAACTTCGCTCTGCTAAAAATAAAAAGCACCATGCACTGCATGGCACTTTTCTTTTTGGATCGGTTTGCTAAAAATGAACTATTTTTATCTTTCAACTGCGCTATAAGGCACGCAACCGCAAAAAAGTGGTAGGCAAGCGTAGAGCAAAAAACCGAGCGAGGGACGAGCGAATGTTTTTTGCGCGGGAGCGCAGCCGAGCTTTTTTTGCGGAGTGAGGAGCGATGACGGAGCGATTAAAAATCCCGTCCGGTTTATCCGAACGGGATTATGATCGCGAAGTCCATCGCGACGTGGCGGAGAAGGCGGGATTCGCTCCGGCGGCAAAGCCGCCTATCACGCCGGGGCAGCCTCGCTTGATCCGCCACAGGCGGCGCGAAGCTGCCCGTTCGAATCCGCGGTGGATATCCCATAAAAAGAAAAAGCACCATGCACTGCATGGCACTTTTCTTTTTGGCGGAGAAGGCGGGATTCGAACCCGCGTGCCGCTCATCACGGCAACACGATTTCCAGTCGTGCTCGTTATGACCACTTCGATACTTCTCCAGCATGTTTGCTCAAATGCAGGAAAGGGAGCATTTTTGCAAACAAAAGTCATTACTTCCATATTATAAGGATTTCCCCTGCCCATGTCAACACAATTCTTCCCATAATTGCGCAAAGAATGCGCGCAGGGCAAGAGCCGCCGCCCGGCACGGCGCAAAAAGGCCGAAAGCGTAGAATGCCTCGGTCCTTTTGCGTGAAAACCTGCTAGGATATTTTCTCGAATCTGCTCTTGGGAACTTTGCAGATGGGGCAGACGTAGTCCTCCGGGAGATCCTCAAACGCGGTTTCGCCCTCATACACATATCCGCAGACGCCGCACCGGTAGCCGCTCTTCTTTTCCTGGGGCTTTTTTTGCTCCTGGCCGCGGTAGGTGGGCGCGTTTTTGGGGCTCTTGCCCTTGATGACATCGTGATAATACGCATACGTCATGGGCGGGGCATCCGACTGCAGGGCGCCATCCACGACTTCCGCCAAAAAGATGGTGTGCGTGCCCGCGTCCAGCGTCTGGCGCACCTGGCAGATGAGATATCCGCAGGCGCCCTTTAAAATGGGCAGGCCATCCGACGTCTCATATTCCAGCCCGGCAAATTTGTCTGTGTCCCGGCCGCTGTAAAAGCCCAGCTTGCCGATGGCCAGCGGGGGATAGGATTCGGGCAGAATGCAGAGGGCAAACCGGCCGGTCGCCGCCAGGCAGCCGTGCGTAAAGTTGTCGTGGTTGATGCTGACGGCAATGCTGGCGGGCTCTGCCGTAACCTGCATGGCGCTGTTGGCGATGCAGCCGAAATTTACGCCGTCCTTTTGCCCGCAGACGGCATAAACGCCGTAGGAAAGTTTCCATAAAATTCTCGGATCCATTTTCTCCCTCCCAAAATAAGCGAATTGCTTCTATCTTCTCTATCTTACCATAACCCGGCGCAAATATGAGTGAATTTCTATAAAAACTCTTGTTAGTTTGCCAGGAGTCTGCTATCATATGAATAGTGAAATTTGGTAAAACAGCATAAGCTTTTTACAGTAGATTTGAAAGGAAGGTACTTATTATGCTCGTAACGATGAAAGAGATGCTGGATAGAGCCAGCAAAGAGAACTACGGCGTTGCCGCCCCCAACGTGGCGCATGAGCTGGATGCAAGAGCGGTTCTCCAGGCTGCGGAGATGATGAACGCTCCGATTATCCTGGACGTCGCCTATGGCGCAACCCCGGATATCATTTTCTATGGCAAATATCTGACCCAGCTGGCAGAAAAAGCTGCTGTTCCGGTTGCCATCAACCTGGATCACGGCGGCACATATCAGGAAGGCGTTGCCGCTATCGCCGCTGGTTTCACCTCCATCATGGTCGACAGATCCACGCTCCCCTATGAGGAGAATGTTGCAGAGGTTAAGGATCTCGTTAAAGTTGCGCATGCGCTGGGCGTCAGCGTCGAGGCTGAGCTGGGCCACGTCGGCCAGGGCGCAAGCTATGCCGCAGACAGAGATGCCGGCCTGACCAAGCCCGAAGAGGCCGTCAAATACATCGAGGATACCGGCATTGATATGCTAGCTGTCGCAGTCGGCACGGCGCACGGCGAGTATGTCGGCACGCCCCACATCGATTTCGACCGCCTGGTCGAGATCAAGAAGGCGACCAACGGCTTCCCGCTGGTTCTGCACGGCGGCTCCGGCTCGGGCGATGAGAACCTCAAGAAGGCTTGCCAGCTGGGCATCAACAAGGTCAACATCTATACTGACCTTGCAAAAGCTGCTGTCCGCCAGATCAACGAAGACGGCATCCCCGGCATGATCTGGAACTCCATCACCAACGGCATCGTCAAGCAGATTTCCTACTACATCGAGCTGTTCGGCGGCAAGGACAAAGCTTGGAAAGTCGAGAACAAGGGCCTGGGCTTCTTCGAAATCGATACCACCGAGAAATAAGCAATAAAAAAAGAACCGGATTTTCCGGTTCTTTTTTTGTGTCTTCATAAAATGACGGCCGAGGCCTATCTTGCCCTCACTCCTCCAGCCAGGCCAGCACATCTGCATAGACGCGCCCATTTTCCCGCTCGTTCAGCAGTTCGTGCCGCAGGCCTGGGTAGAGCCTGGTGCAGATATCGCCATAGCCACGTCGCCGCAAAAACTCTGCCGCCTGTTCAAAAGCCGCCGGGCTTTGGATGACGGGGTCATCCGCCCCGGCCATGAGCAGGATGGGCAAATCCGCGTGCCGCATCTGCCAGCCTTTTTTGGAAAAGCACTCCCGCATGAGAGAGAAGAGCGCCGTAAAGCCGTTTATCGTGAAAACAAAGCCGCACGCCGGGTCTGCCTGATAGGCCGAGCGCGCGTCCGGATTGGCGCAGACCCAGGAATTCTCCGGCTCTCCCTTCTTGTCGTACCCCGCAAAGGCCAGGCTCTGCAAAAAAGCACTGCGGTGATGCCCGCCGCAGAGTGCCCGCAGCGCCCGCGCCAGGGCGATGCCGACCCCCGCCAGCTTATTTTCTGTGGGCGGCCCGCAGAGCACGAGCTTTGCAATTTCGCCGTCGTGCTCCTTGAGGAACACCCGGGCGATCATCGTCCCCATGCTGTGGGCGAAGAGGGAGAGGGGCAGGCCGGGATAGCGCTCCCTCAGATAGGCGGTAACCTGCGCCAAATCTGAGACGGCTCCCTGCCAGCCCGGCGCGCCGAAATAGCCGTAGTCCTCCGGGCCTTTGGCGCTGCCCCCATGCCCCCGGTGGTCGTGAATGGCGCAAAGATAGCCCGCATCCGCCAGAAAATCCAGAAAAGGCAGATACCGCTGGCGATGCTCGGCCATGCCGTGGGAAATTTGCACGATGCCCTTGGGCGCGCCGGATGGGAACACCAGCGTCCCCTCCAGCCGCAGGCCGTCGGCATCCGAATTCAGATGAAAAATTTCGGTTTGATGCTTCATAGCGCCTCCGTATTGCTGGTGCCGTGAATGCAGATGCCTGCCGGCGCATTTTGCGCCAGCTCTGCAAAGGGAAACCGGGCGCGGGCCTTTTGCAGCGCCGCCTCTGCCCGGGGCTTGTCTGCAAACAGACCGATGCAGGCGCTGCCGCTGCCCGTCATCAGGGCGCAGTCTGTGCATGTTTGCAGGAACTCCAGCGCCTGGGCGACGGGCGGGCAGAGCGCCTTTGCCGCGCGCTCCAGGCTGTTGGCCGTAGCCTTGCCAAAGGCCGCCAGGTCCCCCGCCGCCAGCGCCTGTTTGCAGAGCGCCAGGTCTCCCTGCCGGCCGCCCAGCTCGTCGTATTTGCGGTAGGCCGCCGGGGTGCTGACGCCGCCCTCGGGCTGAACGACCAGATAATAGGGGCAAAGCGCATTTTCCAGCGGGGTGAGCACCTCGCCGATGCCCTGGCACTGCTGGCATCCGCCTTTCAGAAAGAAGGGGACGTCTGCGCCAATCTGCACGGCGATGCGCGCCAGCTCATCGGGGCCAAGCGGGTTGCCATAGAGCGCGTTCAGCCCCAAAAGGGCCGCCGCCGCATCCGCACTGCCGCCCCCAAGCCCGGCCTGGGAGGGAATGCGCTTGGAAATCTCGATGCGCGCGCCGCAAGCCAGCCCTGCGGCATCAAAAAAGAGCTGCGCCGCCCGAAAAGCGCTGTTCTGCTCCTGGGGCACGCCCGGGCAATGCACGAAGAGCGCATCCGCCTGCTCTATGCGGAGCGTATCGCCAAGCGAGATGCTCTGCATGATCATGGAAAGGGCGTGGTAGCCGTTTTCCAGCGTGCCGGTAATTTCCAGATATAGGTTGATTTTTGCATTTGCCTGAATGGTTAACATGAATGTATTATAGCATAAAACGCCAAAGATATGTTAAAATGGAAAAGAAAGGCGGAAGATATGATCATTGCAGATAAAATTTCGGATTATAAAGTGCTGGATACGGGCGACGGCATGAAGCTGGAGAGCTGGGGCGGCTATCTGCTGGCCCGGCCGGATCCGCAGGTGATTTGGAAAAAGAGCCGGCCCGCCCTTTGGGAAAAGGCCCACGCGGTCTATCACCGCAACGCCACAGGCGGCGGGCACTGGGAATATAAAAAACAGCTGCCCGAGCGCTGGGAAATCGGCTATGGCGGCCTGCGCTTTTATGTGCGGCCCACGGGCTTTAAGCATACCGGCCTGTTCCCCGAGCAGTCGGCCAACTGGCAGTTTATGATGGATGCGCTCTCGGGCGGCGAGGAAGTGCTCAATCTCTTTGCCTATACGGGCGGAGCAACGCTGGCGGCGGCCAGGGCCGGGGCGCGGCTGACGCATGTGGATGCGGCAAAGAGCATGGTGGCCTGGGCCAAGGAGAATGCCGCTCTTTCCGGCCTGGCGGAAGCGCCCATCCGCTATATGGTAGACGACTGCATGAAGTTCGTCCTGCGCGAACAGCGCCGGGGCAGAAAATACCAGGGCATCATCATGGATCCGCCAAGCTACGGCCGGGGCAGCGGCGGGCAGATTTGGCGGGTGGAGGAGCATCTTTTCCCGCTGGTGGAGGAGTGCGCCAAGCTGCTGGCGGAGGATGCCAAGTTCTTCATCATCAATTCCTATACCACCGGCCTTTCCGCTGTGGTTACGCAAAACATGCTGGAGCAGTGCGTCGCGGAAAAACTCGGCGGCAGCATCCAGGCGGATAGCCTGGTTCTGCCCGTGCAGGAACAGCGCATCTACCTGCCCTGCGGGACGACGGCCAGGTGGCAGGCGTGAACATTCTATACGAGGATAACCACCTTCTGGTGGCCGAAAAGCCGGCGGGCGTCCCGGCCCAGGCAGATGCCTCGGGGGCGGCGGATATGCTCACTCTGCTCAAGGCCTATCTCAAGGAGAAATACCAAAAGAGCGGGGCGGTCTACCTTGGGCTGGTGCACCGGCTGGATCGCCCAGCTTCCGGTCTAATGGTGTTCGCCCGGACGAGCAAGGCCGCAGGCCGCCTTTCCGAGCAGATTCGCCGGGGAGAGATGCAAAAGGGATATTTTGCCGTGGTGCAGGGCGCGCCGCCAAGGGAAGGCCGCCTGGAGGATTACCTCTTAAAAGACCCGCGCAAAAACCAGTCCCGCATCGCCCGGCCAGAGGAGCGCGGCGCCAAAAAGGCGGCGCTGGAGTACCAGGTTTTGCAGCAGGAAAAGCGGCAGGCGCTGGTGCGCATCCGCCTGCTCACGGGCCGGCCGCATCAGATTCGCCTGCAATTCGCCTCTCGGGGGTGGCCGCTGGCCGGCGACGCCAAATATGGCAGCGGCGGGCAGGATTTGGCGCTGTATTCCTATTTTCTCGGCTTTGCACACCCGACGAAACAGCAGGCTATGCGCTTTTATTCGCTTCCCTGCGCCCCGGCGTTCGCGCCCTTCGCTCAGGCCATGCGGCAGGCAATAAATGCCCAGAAGAAGGCTGCGGCAGAGCTGGGAGAAGCAATTTTGCCGGAAGACGAATAAAATCGCCGCATTTTTGAAAAAATAGCAGGAGATAGGCAGGAATTTACTGGGAGACGGCGAAATATCTAAAGAGGCATGGAATATGCCGAGTAGAATAGGGAGGTAGGAAAGCGATGAAAATTCAAAACATCAGCGAGCCCCAAAAATTTTTTGAGGTTCTGAACAACTGCAAGGGCAGCGTTGAGCTGGTTACTTCCGAAGGCGACAGACTCAACCTGAAGAGCAAGCTGTGCCAGTATATTGCGCTCACGCAGATGTTCAAGGATGCATCCATCGACGAAGTCGAGCTGGTTGTTTCCGAGCCGGAAGATATGAGCATGCTTCTTGACTATCTCATCAAGGGCTAATCTTCCAAAAAAGGCTGCTTTGGCAGCCGCTAAAAAACGCAATCAATCATTTTTGAGATATAAAAACACCGATGCGCCGCATGGGTGTTTTTCTTTTGTACGGCCTTTGGCAAATGCTGGCAGAGCCTGCCGGGCAAGAAAAATCCCGTGCCTTTGAGCTGGTTTTATTGTATAATGATTCCACGATGATAATAAAAAGGTCAAGGGCAATGGGTAGTCATGGGGGCAAGCCCCCATACCCCCTTACCTATTTTTAAAAATGGGGTTGCGGGGGAAGGCCGATTCGCATGGCGGGCTGGAAACGGGAGAGCATTTGTTCTCTGACAAATTGCTATGCCCCATCAATCGGGCGGAGCGGCGCGGGTAGGCAGGCACGTTCTGTGTGAGCATGTACGAACTGGCAAACCGACTGTCAGCTGCGCGAGCGGCGATGAAAGATTTTGCTGTTCCGCCATTCGGGTGCCCCTTTGCCGCAGCGCTGGAAGGGGAAGCAAGCTGACGCTTGCCTTTACCGTGGTAAAATGAACGCACAAAGGGCCGAGCGTTCATTGACGGCTGCCGGCAGCGCACGCTGCGCGCTGCCGACATGGTATAATGATTCCACCCGTTACTGAAATCAGAGATTTCAAACGGGTTCCCGGATTCATTGAACCATGGCGCCGCTCCGCTTTGCTGCGGCGCTAAAACAAGAAACAAGCTGACGCTTGCCTTTATCATGGTATAATAGGGCTACCGGAGGAGCCTATGGAAATTATTTATTCAAGCCATTATCATGCGCTGCAGGAGCAGCTCTACCGCATGGCAGGCCAGGCGCTTGCAGAAAATCGGCCGACGCTGATTCTCGTGCCAGCCCAGGCCAGCTTTTTGGTGGAATCCGGCATACTAAGAGAGTGCGGTGTGCAGGGCTTTCTGGAGCTGGAAGTCATGAGCTTTGAGAAGCTGACCTCCCGCATCCTGGAGCTGGAGGGCGGCCGCGTCCTGCCCGCGCTGGACGGTGCAGGCGTCGCCATGCTGGCCAAGCGCGCCATGCGCCAGGCCCAGGGGCTTCGGGCGCTGAATACCGAGGACGAGCGCCTGCATCAGCGGGTGGGCGAGCTGGTTTCGGCGCTCAAAAGCGAGGAAATTTTCCCGGAGCAGCTGCGCGCTCTGGCCGCGGGGCAGCACGCCTTTACGGCGGACAAGCTGCTGGACGTCGCGGATATCTTTGAACAGATGCTGGCGCTTTCGGGCGGGAGCATGATGGATGGAAGAGACCAGGAAAAGCTGGCGCAGGGCAAATTCGCCGGCTCGGTTTATTTGAAAAAGCGGGATATCGTCATCTTCGGGTTCGATATTCTGCCTGCTCTGCGCATGAAGAGCATCGCGGCGCTGGCCAAAAGCGCGGCCAGCCTGAAATTGCACATCGAGGCGGCAGACGACGGCGTTCTGCAAAAGCAGTGGCAGTGCGTCAGGCGGCTGGAAGCGCTGGCGCGCTCGGAAGGGGTTGCCGTTTCCATGCGGGAATGGAAAGCAAAGCCGGCTGGGGAAATCGGCTTTTTGCAGGAAAATATCTATGCCTACCCCGGAGGGCGGTATGAGAAAAAGCCGGGGGCGGTGGAAGTCGTCTGCGCGGCGAGCAAGCAAAAGGAAGTGGAATACGCGGCCCAGCGCATTTTGGAGCACACCTGCGAGCAGGGCGGCCGGATGCGGGAAATCGCGATTTTGGCGGGCAGTATGGGGGAATACGAGGCGGCCGTGCGGGATGTGTTTGCCCGGGCGGGCATCCCGTTCTTTCTGGAGAGCAAGCGGGCGCTGTTGGAGAGCAGTGCGGCGGAATTTGCCCTCTCGGCGCTGGATATCCTGGCTGGCCGCAGATGGCGGCTGGCAGACGTTCTGCGGCATTTAAAATGCGGCTTTCTCTGCGATGAGCGGGAGGAGACTGCTCTGGTGCGCCATGCCCGGGAATACGGCCTGCGGGGCTATGCCTTCCAGCGCGGTTTCCGGAAGGGCGGCGAGGAGATAGAAGCCCTGCGCCAGCGCGCCTTTGGGCCGCTTTTGGAGCTGGAGCAGAGGGCGGAGCAGGAGAATATCGCGGCGCTGCTGCTGGAATATCTAGAGCGCTCCGGCCTTAGTTCCAAGCTGGAAGAGCAGGCGGCAGAGCTGGAGCAGCTGGGCTTTTTGGCCGAGGGCCGCTATCTGCGGCAGGTTTACGAGGCCATGCGCGCCCTCATCTGCCAGGCGCAGGCGCTGGGGGAGCAGATGGATGCCCGGGAATTGCGGCAGGTTTTGGAGGCGGGCTTTGAAGCCGCGCAAATCTCCATCATCCCGCCGGCGACAGACGAAGTCAGCCTGGGAGATATCACCCACAGCATTTTCGAGCGCAAAAAACTGGTGATCGTGCTGGGGGCAAACGAGGGAAGCCTGCCGCTGACGCCGGATGGCTCCGGCCTCATCAACGACTACGAGATTGCCGAGCTGCGCAAAGAACTGCCGGCCTTTCCCAATAAAATGGAGTTCGACGACCAAAAGGCATATTTGCGCCGGGGGTTTGCCGCGGGCGAGCGGCTGGTGCTCTGCTATAACCGGGAAGACGGCCCGGCTTCGCATCTGGTGCACCGCCTGCATCGGCTTTTCCCCATGCTGGAGGAGGAGCAGGCCGAGTGCCGGCCTCTGCGCTCGGCTCAGGCTTCTTACGACAACCTGGCCATGGAGCTTCGGGCGCTGGCAGACGGCGGGCAGGCGCAGAGCGAGCTGCTCTCGGCCTATATCGGCGAAGAGAAGAAAAGACTGGCAGAGCTGCTGCCCAGCGTGCAGTTCGACAACACGCCGGCCAGTCTGGGCAGAGCGGTCGCCCGGGGGCTATACGGCCCGCCGGCGGCCAGCGTCTCCCGGATGGAGCGCTATTTCGAGTGTTCCTACCGGCATTTCATGGAATACGGCATCCGGCCGGAGAAGATCCGGGAGTTTGAAGAGGATGCGGGCAGTGCAGGGACGTATGTGCACGATTTGATGGATGATTTTGCCCAGGAGCTGGCCGAGCGAAAGCTCTCCTGGGCCGAGATAGACGATGCTCTCCTGCAGGAAGTGGTGGACAGCGCGGCGGAAAAGCGCATGGAGGAGCATAACCGCGGCATTTTCCGGGAAAAGCGCTTTGCCTTTGGCGAGAAGCGCCTGCGGGAAGAGGCGGCGCTGGCGGCCCGGGCCGTGCGCAGCCAGCTGGAGGGAAGCGGCGTGCGCGTGGCGGCCAGCGAGGCGGGCTTTGGCGGGGATATCTTTTCCCTGCCCACGCCGTATGGCCGGCTGACCCTGCGCGGCCGCATCGACCGGGTAGACGAGGCCGCACCCGGCGGCCAGGCATATGTGCGCGTGGTGGACTACAAGACGGGCGCCAAAAAATTCAGTCTGACGGACGTCTACTACGGCCTGAATTTGCAGCTGATCGTCTACCTCATGGCCGTGGAAAACTACTACCGCGCCCACGGCAGAGAAGTCTTCCCGGCGGGCGGGTTCTATTTCGAGATCAAGCTGCCCTATATCCCGGAGGATGCCGAGGAGGGAAGCCGGCTCTCCAAATTTAAGATGAACGGCTTTATCCTGGCCGAAGATTCGGTGGCGCAGGCGTTTTCCGGCCAGGAGCAGAGCATGAATATAAGGCAAAAGGCCGGAAACCTGGCGGACGGGGAGAACACCTTCAGCAAAGAGCAGATGCAGGCGCTCTTTGGCTATACTAAAAAACTGATTTTGCAGGCGGCGGCGCAGATGAGCGAGGGAGAGCTCTCGCTGTGCCCGGTGGCGGATGGGGAAAACCTGCCCTGCCGGTACTGCGATTACCACGCCGTCTGCGGGTTCGACGAGCTCTACCGGGGCAACCAGGTACGGCAAAAGCAGAAGATGGAGAAAGCGCGCTTTTTTGGCGAGATAGGAGGGGAAAGTGGCGAAAATGGAGCTGACGAGCCGCCAGCGGCAGGCCGTTGAGAGCCGCGGCGGCAATCTGCTCGTCTCGGCGGCGGCGGGCAGCGGCAAGACCAGCGTGCTGGCGCGGCGCATCGTCTCCTTAATCGAGGAAGGCGCGGATATCCGGCGTATGCTCATCGTGACGTATACCAACCTGGCCGCCGCAGAGATGCGGGACCGCATTCGCCGGGAGCTCTCCGCCCGGGCCGAAGAGCTGGGGCAGTTCCGGCTGGAAGCGCAGGCGGAGTATGTGCAGGTCGCGGATATCTGCACTATTCACAGCTTTGCCGCCCGGCTGATTCGGGAAAACTTCCTGGCGCTGGGGCTGCCCCAGCGCATGCGCGTGGGCGGGCAGGAGGAATGCGATGTTCTGGCCGAAAAGGCGCTGGAGCAGGTTTTTACCGAGTTTTACGAGGAGGAGGACGCCCAGTTCCTCTCCCTGCGGGACCGCTACTCGGGGAGGACGGATGACCGCCTGAAAGAAGTGCTGCTGCAAGTCTATTCCTTCTGCACCAGCCGCCCCGAACGGCTGGGCTGGCTGGAGGCAGTTTCCCAGCGCTTTGATGAGCAGGGCCTGGCGGCGGTTTTGCAGGAGAAATGCCAGGTGGGTATGCGCCGCCTGCGGGCGCTTTTGCGGCGCGGGCAGGATTTGGAGGCGCACTATGAATTCTGCGAAAAACAGTCGCTGAATAACCAGCAGGAGCTGGAGCAGGCCGAGGCGCTTCTGGCGCTTTTGGAGCGGGATTTCGCCGCCTTTGGCGCAGAGCTGGCCTCTTTCAAAATTTCCGCGCTGGAGCGCAAGAACCCGGCCGGCGAGGGCAAAGAACTGCTGCGGGAGCTCAAAAAGCAGGCTCGGGAAGAACTGGGCGAGCTGAGGCGCGCTCTGCCCGATGAGGCCATGCCCCTTCTGCGGGAGGAAAACGCCTATCAGCGGGAGCTGGCGCAGGCTCTGCACCGGGTGCTGGTGCGCTTCGAACAGCGCTATGCCGCCCTCAAGCGGGAGGCGCATATGCTGGATTACGACGACCTCATCGCCTTTGCCTACCGCCTGCTGGAAGAGGAGGAAGCGGCCGGGCGCTATGCCGGGCGGTATGACTATATTTTCATGGATGAATACCAGGATACCAACCCCGTCCAGGAGGCGCTGATTTCCCGCATCAGCCGGGGGGATAACCGCTTTATGGTGGGCGATATCAAGCAGAGCATCTACCGCTTCCGCCTGGCCGACCCGATGATTTTCCTGCAAAAGACCCGGGAATTCGAGGGCGCGGCGGCGGATCAGCAGGTCATCCGCATGAACGAGAATTTCCGAAGCGCCCCGGGCGTCATCGCGCCCATCAACTATATGATGAGCCGGCTGATGAGCCGGGAGCTGGGGGAAATCGAATATACCGAGCAGGAACAGCTCATCGCAAAGCGCGAGCAGGGCGGAGGGATGGAGCTTTTGCTGACGGATTTTGATGCCGCCGGCCAGGAGGAAGATATCGGCGCGGCGGAAAAAGAGGCGCATACCGTGGCCCGGCGCATTTTGCAGCTGCTGGAGGAGCGGGATGAGCAGGGCGAAAAGCGCTATGCGCCCTCGGATATTTGCGTGCTGCTGCGCAAGACCAGAATCAGCAGCCAGGTTTTCGCGGAAGTTTTCGCGGATTACGGCATCGATTCCGAGACGCCCGACGGCCGGTTCACCCGGTTCGTGGGCGTGGAAGTGTTCGTAAACCTGCTCAAAACTGTGGATAGCTTTGGGTCGGATATCGCCCTGCTCTCGGTGATGAAGAGCCATATCGGCGGGTTCGATGAGCGCGAGCTGGCCCTCATCCGCCAGGCAGACCGGGCCCACTCCTTTTATGAGGCCTTCGCGGCATACGCTGGGTATGCGGATGCCCTGGGCGAAAAGTGCGCCGCGTTTCTGGAGAAAATCCGCAGATGGCGGCTGCTCTCCCGGGGCCTGCCGCTGCCCGCTTTTCTGACACTGCTCAAAAACGAGACGGATTATGCCGCGCATCTGGCGGCACTGCCCGGCGGCGCCAAGAAAAAAGAGGCGTTCGACCAGTTTTTCGCCCGCTGCCTCTCCTATGCCCAGCAGCAGCGCACGCTCTATGGCCTGGTGGTGCAGCTGGAGGAGGTCTATAAAAGCAAGGGGGCGTATTCCGAGTTCCGCCAGGCCGGGGATCGGGGCGGGTGCGTGCGCATCATGAGCGTGCACAAGAGCAAAGGGCTGGAATTTCCCGTGGTCATCCTGGCGCGTATGGACAGCAAATTTTCCCGGCAGGATTTCAGCCAGAGCATTTTACTGCATTCCGGCCTGGGCATCGCATCTGATCTCATCAGCGCCCAGCGCCGCACCACCCGCCCGGCCCTGACCCGCGCGCTTTTTGCCTACGTCATGGGAAAAGAGCTCAAAAGCGAGGAACTGCGCGTGCTCTATGTCGCCCTGACCCGGGCCAAAGAGCGGCTGATTCTATCCGGTGCCGTCAAAAAAAGCCAGGAGCTTTTTGCAAAACTCAGCCAGGATTTCGCGTGGTACGACCTGCTGGCGCAAAACAGCCCGCTGGAATGGGCGCTCTCGGCGCTGCTGCCGCTTCCCTGCATGGCAGATTGGTATCAGGGGGTGCATCCGGCAAAGGAACAGATAGAGATTGCGCACAGCATCTGCGGAGAGGCGGCCGGGGGCGGCAGGCAGGAGGAACCATTTGATTTGAAAGCCTGCCTGCTGGCGGCGGGCAGGCGGCCCTATCGCCCCTTTTTGCGCTATGGGGCCGAGCGCATCCCGGTGAAAATCGGCGTGAGCACGCTGCGCGCCATGGACGATGCCGAGGGCGAGGTTCGCCCGGCCTACCACGCGGCAGACTCCGGGCAGGACGGCGGCGCCGAGCTGGGGACGCTGGCGCATCTTTTCCTTCAGCATGTGGATTTTGCCTGCAAAAGCCAGCAGGGGCTGGAGGAGGAGGCGCGGCGCATGGTGCGCCAGCTCATCCTGACAGAGCAGGAAGCCGCCCGGCTGCGCGGCTTTTTCCCGCAGATTTTGAGCTTCCTCACCAGCGATTTGGCTTATCGCGCCAGAATTTCCGAAAAAATTCTGCGGGAAATTCCGTTCAGCCTTTCGGTAACGGCGCAGGAGGTGGGCATCGCAGAAAGCCAGGAGAAAATCATGGTGCAGGGCATCATCGACCTGGCATTTGAAGAGGACGGCAAGTGGATTTTGGTGGACTATAAGTCCAATATGGCCGAGGAGAGCCGGCTCATCGCCCTGGCCAGCGCCTATCAGACGCAGATAGACCTCTACCGCAAGGCGCTTGCCCGCATCACGGGCAAACCCGTGGCCGAGAGCTATCTCTATCTGCTGCGGGCGCATACGGCTCTGCAGATGTATTAGGAGGGTGCTATGAAAATCAGATATCTTGATAACAGCGGGTTTGCGCTGGAAGAGGGCGGCGTGCTTTTGGTGTTCGACTGCTGGAAGTTCCCGGAACATGGCCAGGGCAGGCTGGGGGAGGGTTTCCTCTGCCGGGAGCAGGTGCAACAATATGAGAAGGCGTATATCTTTGTCAGCCATAGCCACGCGGATCACTTTAACCCCAAAATTTTCGATTGGGCAGGAGCGGGAGTAACCTACCTGCTGGACGGCGAAATCTCCGCGCCCCAGGGCGTTTTGGCGCAAAAGCTGGCCTGCGGCCAGGTATTTGCGGATGAAACCCTGCGCGTTATGGCTCATCCCTCCACGGATATCGGCATCTCCTTCCAGGTTGAGGCCTTTGGCAAGGTGATTTTCCATGCAGGCGATCTCAATTGCTGGCACTGGGCGGGGGAAAACACCCCGGCGGAAGAGGCCGAGGCTAGGCAGGCCTTCAGCCAGGCGCTGGCGGAGATTGCGCCTAAAATGCCCCGAGCAGATCTCGTCTTTTTCCCGGTCGACCCCCGGCTGGGCACGCTGCTGAATGACGGCGCGCTGGAGTTTTTGCATAAAATTCCGTCCGGTCTGCTCATCCCCATGCACTTCGGCCAGCAGTTTGATGCGCCGCGGCGGTTTGCGCAGAAAATGCAGGGCAAGGCGCGGGTCTGGGCACCGCAGTTTGCCGGAGATGTTTTGGAAATTTCATGCTGAGTTTTCGCTTTGTTCATATCTTTGCGATAGGATAAAATGACAGGATTTTGAAGCGGGGCGGAGGAGGAAGAGAAAGAATGGATGCGATTCGCCGGTTTATGCAGGGGCGCTACGGCAGCGATGCCCTGACGCTGTTTTTGATGTGCGTGGGCATTGGGCTGAATATTGTCTCGATGTTCGTGCCGTTTCTTTCGTTTTTGGCGCTGGCCATTTTTGTTTTCGCCGTCTGGCGGATGCTCTCGCGCAATATCTATGCCAGGCAAAAGGAGAACGCGGCCTATCTGCGGAGCTGGCAGCGCGTCAAAAGCTTTTTTTCCGGCCTCGGGCCCAGAGCCGATGCCAAAACGCATAAGCACTATAAGTGCCCCGAATGCCGGCAGGAGGTGCGCGTGCCCAAAGGAAAGGGCAAAATTTTGATTACCTGCCCGCGGTGCGGCAAAAAATTTGAGAAAAAAACCTGATGGAATTGATTTTTCCCTCAAATTGGATATAATAAGGGTATCAAGCAAAAGGAGAGATGCACATGATTACAAAAGAAATGACCATCCGGCAAGTGCTGGAAAAAGATATCAACAGCGCAGAGATTTTCCTGGAATCCGGGATGCACTGCGTGGGATGCCCTTCCGCATCCGGCGAATCCATCGAGCAGGCATGTATGGTGCATGGGCTGGATGCCGATATTCTCGTCGCTAAGCTCAACGAGTTCTTTGGCGAGTAAGAGATGCAACAAAAAGGCCGCGGTGTTCCGGGCCTTTTTGTTGCACAGCGCATTTGCAGATGCAGGCGCGAATTTGTATGAAGGAAGGTTGAAGCTGCATGGTGCGGGAAGCAGTGAAAAAAGATTTAAAAGATATATTAAAATTGTATTTGCATCTGCATGAAACATCTGTCCCCCAACAATCAGGACGCTTATCCGATGCCTGGGCACAGATTTTAAAAGATGAAAATCATCATCTAATCGTAAACGAAGTTGGCGGAAAGATTGTATCTTCCTGTGTATGCGTCGTCATTCCCAATCTGACGAGAGATGCGCGCCCATATGCTTTGGTAGAAAATGTGGTAACACATCGGGATTTCCAAAGCCAGGGCTTGGCATCGGAATGCTTAGAATATGCAAAGCAGATAGCAAAACAGTGCGATTGTTATAAGATGATGCTGTTAACCGGAAGCAAGGAGGAAAGAATATTCCATTTTTATCGAAATGCAGGATACAATAGCGCAGATAAGACGGCGTTTATTCAATGGCTGGATAGTTGAAGAGAATTCATTTTGTTTGCGCCCAGATTAAAATATATATAATGTAGGAAAATAAAAAACGCATCGCAGGCCGTAAAAACTGCGATGCGTTTGCTTTGGACCGATTATTATTTTACAGCCTTGGCCATTGCCTGCGTTTTGAGGGATTCGATGTTGTGCCGCATGGCCGGGATGAGCGCGATGGCGATGCAGATGACGGCCTCGGGCAGCATATAGCTGGCGTTATAGCCCAGAGAGTAAACCCAGGCGGATTGCCCTGCCGGGGCATACTCTCCAAAGAAGATGGCCCCCGAAAGGAAGGAGCAGAAGTAGCGCGCCAGGCAGGCCAGGGCCATGCCGGGATAGAGGCTTTTGCGGAAAGCGCCTGCGATGGCCAGCACGCCAAAGCCCAGCAGATAGTCCAGCACGAACTGCATCCAGTTCAGGAAAACAGGCTCCTGGATGAACTGCAAGATGCCGAAGGCGATGGCGGCCAAAAGCCCTTTGCGTATCCCGTAGATATAGGAAAACAGCAGGATGGGCAGCATACTGGCCGCCGTAACCGAGCCGCCGTTGGGCATTTTCCAAAGCCGGATATACGAGAGCACGAAGGCCAGCGCGATGCAGAGCGCCGCCACGGCAATCTCCCGGATCGTCCAGGCAGAGCGGGAAAGGCCGGCATCTTTTTTCTTATTATAGTAGAATAGAATGCCCACGCCCGCGGCCATGACGGCCAGGCTGCCCAGCACCCACCAGATGTTTTCCCCGATTTTCTCGAAGAAGACCTGGAAGGTAACCTCTTCCTCCACGCCGCCAAAGCCACCGCTGATGAAAAAGGCGATGAGCCCGGCCGCGGCCAGGATGAGCGCAGTGCCCGCGAGCAGCAGCCATGTGCGCAGCTCGCCTGAGTTTCTCTTTTGTTCTTCCATTGTTTCCTCCTTTGCCGGAGGAGCGCGCCTGAAAATCCCGAAAAAAATCCCGCAGCATGGCTGCGGGGCAAAAAATCCATTTTTCCAGGTTCCGCTTCCCTACGAATGCATTATCAATATCAGGTTCGAAGGGTACATTCTCAGCCCGAAGGCGCCCCCAGCGGTAACATTATTTGGTTCTGGGGATATTATGGCATGCGGCAGCAGGTTTGTCAATTCCCATAAAATTTTTTGTGCAAACATCCGGTTATGAGGAATTTACCGGCCTCTATATAGATGTCAGCCGGAAAAAGCAGGCGTTTTTTTGCCTGTAAATGGGCTTTTTTCAAAAAAGTGATTATTTTTTAGAAAAAATGCAAAAAACCAGTTGACAAAGGGGGATGTGTTTGGTAATATAGAGAAGCGCTCTTCGGAGCGGACCTTGAAAAAACAATATAGCGTAAAAAAGAAAGACAAAAAGACGAGCTTGGACTACTCTTAAGAAGGAAAAAGCAGGGAAGCGAAAGCAGAACTGTTAAGATTTTAATTGAGAGTTTGATCCTGGCTCAGGACGAACGCTGGCGGCGTGCTTAACACATGCAAGTCGAACGAAGAACTAAGAAGGAATTCTTCGGAAGGAATTTTTAGTTACTTAGTGGCGGACGGGTGAGTAACGCGTGAGCAACCTGCCCATAAGAGGGGGATAACAGCTGGAAACGGCTGCTAATACCGCATAAGACCACATTGCCACATGGCAGAGGGGTCAAAGATTTATCGCTTATGGATGGGCTCGCGTCTGATTAGCTAGTTGGTAGGGTAACGGCCTACCAAGGCGACGATCAGTAGCCGACCTGAGAGGGTGATCGGCCACACTGGAACTGAGACACGGTCCAGACTCCTACGGGAGGCAGCAGTAGGGAATATTGGGCAATGGGGGCAACCCTGACCCAGCAACGCCGCGTGAGGGAAGAAGGTCTTCGGATTGTAAACCTCTGTCCTTGGGGACGAAGGAAGTGACGGTACCCAAGGAGGAAGCTCCGGCTAACTACGTGCCAGCAGCCGCGGTAATACGTAGGGAGC
>CAMSSU010000032.1 GCA_947063485.1 uncultured Clostridia bacterium
GAACTCTGGGCGCTCTTCGATCAACTGCGGCCCTACCATTCTTAGATAAAACAGCAAAATAAAATGAGCAGGAATTTTTCTCCTGCTCATTTTATTTTGCCCGCACATCCTGGCAGGGCTTCTCCAATCCCCAAGTATCACTTTTGCACTACCTCAAGCAAGCCAGCAATCTTACTTTCTGGCAAAGGCTACCTTCCGCGCCTTTCGCTGCCTGCATTTTGTGTGATCAGAAGAGCTGGCAGCGGGAGAAAATGCCAGCCCAAGTTTTAAGTTTTATTCTGTGCGTTCCTTTCCTGCGCCTTAAAAGCCTTTTACCCCGCCCCTTCGCTCAAACAAGTAATAATACCCCAACATTGAAATTCGCCGTTTAAAGGCGCCTGCTCCCTCCGCTGTGATTCACATTTGGCGTCTTCTGCAAAATCTACTCCAGCGCGCCATCTGGTGCTCAAAGCATTTCTTTTATCCACCCTGTTTTCCCCCAACCAAAAAGCCAAGCTGAAAACCAGCCTGGCTTTTTTCTTTCACACGATACTTTTTGCGCCAAATAAAAGAACGCAGAGCAGATGCTCTGCGTTCAGTCCCCTCCCTAAGGGCTGCTAAACCTGAGAGGGATTCAATCAAAAAAGATTGATTGGAAAGGCGAAATTAAATAACATGAGTCGTCTTCACCTGGCCTGTGCCAGCAGTGTTGGTCGCATATCCTCTGACCGTATATGTGCCGGAAGAGAGGCTTCTGGTGCTGGTTTTTGCCGTTACACTGCCTGTGCCGCGATTAGAACCTACTCCAATTTGCGAACCATCTTTATAAAGATAAACGCTGACCGAGATGCTCCCAGTACCGCTTCCCGTGGCCCAAGCATAGTAGTTGGTTCCGGAGGTATTCACCAGGCCACAGGAGGTGCTGGGCACCGCTCTCGGCTCAATCACGTTTCCATCTCCATCCACCGTGAAGCTATATTCGAACAACGGCTCAGCGGGTGCCGCGGAGACCGTCCCCAGCGTCATCACCATCAGGCAGATGACACAGAGCAACAACGCAAAAAACTTTCTTTGCATTTACTTTTTCCTCCAAATAGTTCTTCTAGGGTTATCTCCCGTATATAAGACAATTCAGCAAGGTGGAAAGTGACACTAACATCCGAAAAAAGTAAAATTTTTTTCATATTTTCCTCAATGCCTTGTCCCAGCCAGAAAAACCAGTTTGGAAGGAACGGCGATAGTCAGCCAAAAAAATGCTTCTTTGCCCTACGCTCCGCGCTTCTCTTCTTCAGCTTCATCGGCCTCCTGGAAATACTCCTCTGGCTCGGAAAGTGAAGTAACCAGGAGATTGACCTGATCCAAAAATTGCCTTCTCTGGGGCAAAGAGAGTTTGCTGACGGCCAGGGCGATCAGCATAATCGCGCGGGTAATCTGCACTTTCTCTTCTTCCATAGAGTTTTTGAGCAGCGCCAGCGGCGGGACATCCAGCCCCTTTGCGATGAGCTCCAGCGTGCGCAGCGTCGGGTTTGCATTGCCGCGCTCAATCTCCCGATACCCCGAGACGCTGATATCGATCCGCTCCGCAGCTTCCATCTGCGTGATGCCCAGCGTTTTGCGCAAAACCTTCAAATTTTCTCCAATCAGCTTGCAGGAATTCTTTTCTGCCATCCATTTTTCCTCTTTCTTCTCTTTTCTCGCGTATTTTTACAAAATGAAATGCAACACATCGTAGTTCTTTAGCGTATAAAAATACCCCTCTATCATATAAGAGGGGTTTAGAGGATAAAAAGTGACACTTTCCGCGTGTTTTTCTCATTTTTTAGCTAATATAGTGTATTTGCTTCTCACCGGGCCTTTGGGAACACAGCGTTTTCAGATAATCTTCCGCCTGCCCCCGGGAGTGAAAGGTAAAAATATCCCGGCCGTTTTGATACTGCTCCAGCAGATCGTAAATCTGCGGAAGCTGGTCTTGGGGGAAATCCAAAATCCACTGTCTGAACTCTTCATCAAACTCCTGCTCCACCCAGGGCATATCCTCCCGCTTTTTGCCGATGCGCGCCGCCGCGCCGGCCAGGCAGAGCTCCAGCGGATAATCCAGCAGAAAGACGGTATCGCAGGCCTTTAGGCGCATTTCCAGCGTATGCGCATAGTTGCCGTCGATGATCCAGCGCTCCCCGCGCATGATTTCTTCCAGCTTTCTGGCAAACTGCTCCCGGGAAATGCTGCTGCCATCCCTCTTATGCCAGATCATATCCAGATAATAGAGCGGCAGGGCCGCCGCGTCCCGCAGTTTTCGGGCAAACGTGCTTTTGCCGGCCCCGGGGCTTCCGATGACGATGGCTCTTTTCATAGCTCCTCCTGATAAACAAAGCCGCTCTGCAAAGGCAAAGCGGCCTCACGGCCTAAGCGCGCTAATCCAGCAGGGTTTCAAAGGTTTTGGCATAAACGGCCAGGGCGTTTTCCCGCCATTTCTTGCAATAGCGATCCGCCTCCTCCTTGCTGGCCGCAAAGAAACTGACCTCGAACACCGTGATGTCGTTTTCCAGCAGCCGCAGGTTCACGCGGTACTGCTCGTCCGAGATGCGCATATAGTCGGTATAGAGCTGGGAATCCAGGCGGATATCTTCCCGGTGATTTTGGCAGTATTCCTCGATTTTGGTGCGCAGGGAATAGAGCAGTTCTTTGCGGAAGAAATCCAGCGTGGTTTTGCCGATATCCGAGATGGTATAGAACGTGCCGTTGACCGAATCGCTCTGCTCGGCCAGGTGGTTTTCCACCAGATCGTGCAGGGCGGAATTGAGATCGAAGTAATCCATCAGGGCCAGCTCGCCGCAGGCCAGAATCAGCCGCATATCCGAAACCCGGTATTCGGCGCATTCCAAAATATAGAGAATCAGCAGTTTATTCACTGCAATGTTGCTTTTTTGCGTTTTCATGATATGATTTTACCATAGACAGCCTATGGAATCAACGGAGGAGGAAGGGCGCGATGCTGGAGCAGATTCGCCAAAGACTGCGCTACGAAGGGGCAGATGCCGTGGGCGCGGCGTATCTAAAAAATTTTCTGCCGGAAAATTTGCGGCACTTGCCCTATGGCATTTCCGTGGAAATACGGCTTTCCCGAGCGATCGTCGCGCAGATTGAGCATGACAGAGCCCCCAGCCACACTTATTTTCACAACTACCGCACGCTCAACGCCATGCTGGATCGCTGCACATTTCTCGCCGTTTCGCTTCTGCAAAGCGCGGGATACCAGGCCATCGCCGTGCCTGCCTCACAGACGGTGGATAGAGAGCGCATCGCCGGGCTCATCTCGCACAAGCTGGCGGCGGCAGAGGCCGGGCTGGGCCGCATCGGCCGCAACGCGCTTTTTATCTCCAAGGATTTCGGGCCCGCCGTGCGCCTGGCGACGGTTCTGACGGACTGCCCCGTCTGCGAGGAGCGTTCCTTCCGGCAGGAGGGCGAGGGTTGCGGGAACTGTCATGCCTGCGTTTCGGCCTGCCCTGCCGGCGCCATTTCCGGCCGGGAATATGAGCCGGGGCTGCCGCGGGAGGAGTTTTTCGACGCCGAATGCTGCAGTAAATATATGAAAAAAAGTTTTCAGATGATCGGCCGCGGGGCGGTCTGCGGCATCTGCATGTCGGTATGCCAAAAAATATGGGAGGAAAAATTTCAGAAAAACCTTGAAAAATAAAAAATCTCGTGTATAATAGATAATGCTACGCGGGATTATAGCTCAGTTGGTCAGAGCGCTACGTTGACATCGTAGAGGTCGTTGGTTCGAGCCCAATTAATCCCACCAAACCTGGGGTGCTGGTTATGTTCCATTTTTGACCCACACTTTGTAAAAGGGTTTTTGAGTCCGGCGGCTGGGAATGCAGGCCAGAATTTATTTTGGAAGCACAAAGGCTGCGGCAGATTACCCACCTGCCTTTGGCGGGTTACAAAAAGGGGCAGACGACACCTCCGGGGTCATTTTAAAAATTAGATAAAGCCGAATTGTGTAACGGTAGCACCTACGACTCTGACTCGTATTGTCTAGGTTCGAATCCTAGTTCGGCTGCCACGACGGAGCAAAGTACGCTTTGCTCCGTTTTTCTTTGCAAAAGAAAAATATCCGCTCCCCTTTGCCCTTCCTTCTCCGCAGAAAGCATAGCTGCGCTTCCGGGCAAAAATATCCGCTCACCCCCTGCCCGGTTTTGCGCTCCGCTTGTTGCGGCTGTGCGCCTCACGCTGCAATCAGAAAATCAGAGGACTCAAGTTCTGTGGTTACTCCGTTTTTTCATATTTTGCGCCCTGCCCGGAAAAGCCAAGCCGGTTTTTTATGCAAAAGCGCGCTTTATCACACCCACCGTCTGATGGCCGTATCATCACGCGGTTTGCAGCAGGCCGGAGTAAGACCGAAGTTTTCATTTCTTCCTATATAAATCCTCATATTTATGGTATACTTCACCTATCGAAAACTTGGAGAAAAACATGATGAAAAGAGAACTTGGAATCGCCCGGTGCGGGCTGGCCTGCTGCCTATGTTCTGAAAATGAACATTGCCGCGGCTGTAACTCCGGAGACTGCCCCGATAAAGAGTGGTGCCAAAACCGAAGCTGCTCATTGGAAATGGGATTGGAGCATTGCTTTTCCTGCAATGCAGACTGCAAAAAAGGGCTTCTCTCAAAAATCAAACCCTATGGGTTTACTGTATTTGCAAAAAGATATGGTGTCGAGGCGCTGCTGGACTGCCTCGAGCGCAACGAGAAAAAGGGGATTCGTTATCATCGGCAGGGTATTCTCGGCGATTACGATGATTTCGATGATGTTGAGGCGCTGATTGCGTTTATACAGACGGGCGAGCATTAAACTGCGGCTTGTCCGGCTTTGAGCAAGGGACGGTTTTGATGCTCTTCTATTGAAGAGAGGATGTGTTTTGCCGCGCGCGGTTTTTCATTGGCAGAAAAAGTCTGAACCGAAACACTTCTTTGCCGTCAGCAAGTTCGAGCCCCCTTCTGCGCATCGTCAAGGCCATGCGGACAAATATTTTGATAGGCAACACAGAATTGAACGGAATGCTCTCCCCCCATTTTTTCTTGCCAAACCAAAAAGCGCAACTACCCCTGCTGAGGGGGAAGGATTTGAACCCGCGCCGCAGAGTTCTGATTCTGCCGGCACCAAAAAAGGAGCGATTTTTCGCTCCTTTTTCTTATTTTCACTTCTACGCGCCGACCCGATCCAGCACTTCGCCGGCCAGATAGAACGATCCGGCCACAACCAACAGCGCGCCCTGCTCCTTGGCCTTGCTCTGCGCCAGTTTCAGCGCTTCGGACAAATCCGGCTGAGCCTGAGCGCCCGGGAAGAGCGTCGCAAGGCTCTGCGCACTGCGCGCCCGAGAGTCTTGCACCTGCGTCGCCACCACCTGCGCGCCGCGCTTTTGCGCGATCTCGCTCAAAACCGAAATATCCTTTTCGGCCATGGCCGCAACCAGCAAGACCAGCTTTCTATCCGCAAACTGCGTCTCCAGCGTCGCCTGTAGTTCCCGCAGAGCGCCCTCGTTATGCGCACCATCGATGAGCATATCTCGCTCCTTCAGATACTGCTGGCGCGCCAGAATCGCAGTGTTTGCAATGCCCTGGCGCACATGCTCCGGCGTGATGAAAATGCCCACATGCGAGAGCGCCCGGGCGGCGATGGCCGCCGTCGCCGCGTTGAGGGGCTGCATCTTCCCCAGAAGTTTGGTCTCAAGGCCGGTATATTCCTGGTAATCGAACGTGCCGTCCTCATGCCAGGCGATCTCCTCGGGATTCGAGAAGATGAGCCGGGCGTTTTGCAGCTGGCTGGTTACTTCGATAATCCGGCGCACGCTGGGCTGCTGGGGCATGGAGACGACATAGCCCTGATAGCCGATGGTCGCACACTTTTCCATGGCAATCTGCTCGATGGTATCCCCCAGCACCTGCATATGATCCATATCGATGGTGGTGATGACCGTCTCATCCATTTTATAGCGGCTGACGGGATCCAGCCGGCCGCCCAGCCCAGTCTCCAGCACGGCAATCTCCACGCCCTGCTCCTCAAAATACTGCATACAAGCCTGCGTATAGCGCAAAAACACATGCTTCTCCGGCTCCCGGCCGCCCAGCAGGCGATCGAACTCCTGCCGGGAGATCTGCACGCCGTCGATGGCGATGCGCTCTTCTTTTTTTTGCACATGCGGGGAGGTATACAGCCCGGTCTTATAGCCCGCCGCCGTCAGGATATTGGCGAGATATGTGCAGACGGAGCCTTTTCCATTCGTCCCTACAACCTGAATTTTCCGCATTTTTCTTCCTCTTAGTTTTATAGCTTTTTCAGCGAATCCAGACGCGCGCCGACGCGCTCCAGCATCTCGGCGTATTTTGCCAATTTCTCCTTCTCTTCCTGGACGACCTTTTCCGGCGCTTTTGCCAAAAATCCCTGGTTTTGCAGCTTGCCGTTGCAGCGGGCAATCTCCCCTTCCAGGCTCTTCTGCTCCTTTTGCAGCCGCGCCAGCTCTTTTTCCACATCAATGAGATCTCCCAGCGGCAGATAGACCTGCCCCAGCCCCACGATGGCCGCCGCGCAGTTTTCCGGCTCGCCCGCGCCTGCCGGAAGAATCTGAACCTCGCTGGCGTTTGCCAGCTTGAGCAGATAGCTCTCGGTCTGGCGGACGATCTCGGCCTGGGCCGTGCTGATGAGAATTTTGGCTTTCTTTGCCGGGGGCACGTTCATCTCGGCACGGGTATTGCGCACGCTGCGGACGACCTCCATAATCGCCAGCATGCTCTGTTCCTGCTCCGCGAACTCATATTTTTCCTGGTATTTGGGCCAATCCGAGATCATGATGCTCTCACCCGCCTCCAACAACTCGACGTAGATCTCCTCTGTGATGAAGGGCATGAAGGGGTGCAGCAACTTGAGGGCGTTGACCAGCACATAGTAGAGCACCGAGATGGCCGTTTTCTTTGCCGCGGCATCCTCGCCGTACAGCCGGCTCTTGCACATCTCGATATACCAGTCGCAGTATTCGCTCCAGATGAAATCGTAGATCTTCGCCGTAGCCAAGCCCAGTTCGAATTTCTCCATGTTGTCCGTCACATCCCGGATGACGCCGTTCAGCCGGGAGAGGATCCAGCGATCCGCAATATCCAGCTCCAGCGCCGAGAGATCCTTCTGGATTTCCTGGCCTTCCATATTCATGGCCACAAACCGGGAAGCGTTCCAGATCTTATTGGCAAAGTTGCCCGCCGCCTCCACCTTCTTATCATAGAAGCGCATATCGCTGCCCGGGCTGGTGCCGTTGGCCAGGCTGAAGCGCAGGGCATCCGCGCCATGCTGCTCGATGACTTTAAGCGGATCGATGCCGTTGTTGAGCGATTTGCTCATCTTGCGGCCCTGGGAATCGCGCACAATGCCATGGATATTGACGTATTCAAACGGCGGTTTGCCCATGACTTCCATGCCGAACACGATCATCCGGGCGACCCAGAAGAAGATGATATCGTAGCCCGTGACGAGCACATTCGTCGGGTAGAAATACTCCAGCTCTGCCGTCTTTTCCGGCCAGCCCAGCGTGGAGAAGGGCCAGAGGCCGGAGGAGAACCAGGTATCCAGCACATCCTCATCCTGATGGAAGTGCTGGCAGCCGCATTTGGGGCAGGCTTCCGGCTGCTCCATGGCCACGACCATCTCGCCGCACTCCTGGCAGTAGTAGGCCGGGATGCGGTGCCCCCACCAGAGCTGGCGGGAGATGCACCAATCCCGGATATTCTCCATCCAGTTGAAGTAGATTTTGGAAAAGCGCTCGGGCACGAACTTCACCTGCCCGGTTTTTACCACCTCCATGGCCGGCTTGGCCAGCTCTTTCATGGAGACGAACCACTGCCGGGAGATGATGGGCTCGACCGTCGTATGGCAGCGATAGCATTCGCCCACATTGTGCGCGTAATCCTCGATTTTCACCAGGTTGCCGCTCTTTTCCAGATCCGCGACGATGGCTTCCCTGGCCTCATAGCGATCCATGCCCTGGTATTTGCCGCCGTTCTCGTTCATCTTGCCGTCGTCCGTCAGCACGCGGATGATGGGCAGGTTGTGCCGGGAGGCGACTTCGAAGTCGTTGGGGTCGTGAGCCGGGGTGATTTTGACGGCGCCCGTCCCAAACTCCAGATCCACATATTCATCCGCTACCACGGGAATGGGCTTATTCACCAGCGGCAGGATGACATTTTTGCCGATGAGATCCTGATAGCGCTCATCCGCCGGGTTGACGGCCACAGCCGTATCGCCCAGCATGGTTTCGGGGCGGGTTGTGGCGACGGTGATGCTGGTTTTTCCATCCTCGCTGTCATAGCGCACATGCCAGAGATGCGAGGGCTGCTCGGTATATTCCACTTCCGCATCCGAAAGCGCCGTCTGGCAATGCGGGCACCAGTTGATGATGCGGTTGCCGCGGTAGATCAGGCCCTTATCATACAGCTGCACGAACACCTTGCGCACGGCGTGGCTGCACCCTTCATCCATGGTAAAGCGCTCTTTTTCCCAATCGCAGGAAGAGCCCAGCTTTTTGAGCTGGTTGACGATGCGGCCGCCGTATTCCTCTTTCCATTTCCAGACGTGTTTTAGAAATTCCTCTCGGCCGATATCCTCTTTTTTGATGCCCTGCTCGGCCAGCTGGTTCACGACCTTCACTTCCGTCGCGATGCTGGCGTGATCCGTTCCGGGCAGCCAGAGGGTCTCGAAGCCCTGCATCCGCCGGAAGCGGATGATGGCATCCTGAATGGTATTATCCAGCCCATGGCCCATATGCAGCTGGCCCGTGATATTGGGCGGGGGGATGACGATGGTGAACGGCTTCTTATCCGGGTTGGGGTGCGCGGAAAAATACCCTTTTTCCATCCAGCGCCGATAGAGCTTTTCCTCTACCTGGCTGTGATCATAGGCTTTTTTTAAGTCTTTGCTCATGGCTCTCTCCTTCTTCTTTTCCTTGGAATCTGCGGGCCTTTCTGCCCGCGCCCGGGAAGCCCGGGATCAAAAAAGAGTTTTTCCTCCAAAGGACGAAAAACTCCGTGGTACCACCTTTATTCCGCAGCAAACTGCGGCACTTAGAAGCGCACATACATGCGCCTGCCCGATAACGGGGGCGGCCGTCTTTCCTTACTGTTTTCGGGAAAGCGAGCTCCAAAGCGACTTCGGGATATGCTGCTGCCCTCGCACCAGATGGGCTGCTCTCTGAAAAATCCTTACTACTCTTTTTCTCCGCTCTTGTTTGGAAATATTAACTTCCAGTTGATAATAGCATACCGTATAAACGCCAAAATGACAAGCCCCAAAGCGACATACATCAGATATAAATAGCTTTTTCCTAAAAATTCCCGGAAAAACCCTGCCGCGATGGAGGTATTGAGCAAAAATGCCGAGACTTTTCCATAAATATCCGAAGGCGTGGAATTGCCGTTTTTCAGCGCCAGCGCGCCGCCTATCAGCAAAAGGGCATCCTTTGCAAAAATCGCAATCGTTACCCACAGCGGCACAACACCCATGACCGTAAACGTGATGATGACGCTGATGGCCATCAGCTTATCCGCCACGGGATCCAGCCAGATGCCGACTTTGGAGACCATATGATATTTGCGGGCGATATAGCCATCCAGCAAATCCGTCATGCAGACCAGGATGAAGGTTACCCCGCCCCAGATCATCTGATCCCGCACCGCCAGAAGTACAACCACCGGGATGAGCAGCAGCCGCACAAGCGTCAGCACATTGGGAATCGTCCAAAATTTGTTGTTATTCTGCTCCACCAAGCCCTCGCTCCTTCTTCTGCCTTGCACTTTTCTTTTTATTATAGTCTTTGGGGTGTGATATTTCAAGGGGATTTGCGCATAGAAACTCTTTCGTTTTCTATAAAAATAGGTTAAGATAGGGGTAGCATAAAACGCATCCGATTGGAATGGAAGGAGCTTTTCATGAAAAAAGTATATATCGGCGTGGATATCGGCGGGACGAAAATTGCCTTTGGCATCTTTGGCGAGGATTTCTCCCTGCTCTCCAAACACCGCTTCGCTTTCGACAACCAGAAAACCGCAGAATGCCTGATGGATAAGCTGGCAGACGAGATTTTGCAGGCGCTGGCCGCCCAGGGCCTTGGCCGGGAAAACCTGCTGGGCATTGGCATCGGCGCTCCGGGCACGCCGAATATGCGGGAGGGCAAGTTCCTCGTCTGCGCCAACGCCTCGACGCTCAACGGATATCCCATCGGGCCGCACCTGGAAAAAGCGCTGGGCGCGCCGGCCATCATCGACAACGACGCCAACATCGCGGCCATCTGCGAACACGAGCTGGGCGCCGGCCAGGGCTTTGAGCACATGATCTACTCCACCGCCTCCACCGGCATTGGCGGCGGCCTCATCTTTAACGGCAAAATTTTCCGGGGCAGCTACAACTGCGCCGGGGAGATTGGCCACACCATCTGCACCTATAAGACCGGCCGGGAGATCGCTTACAGCAATCCGGGCTCTGTGGAGAGCTACGCAGGCGGCGGCAATGTCTGCGATGAGATTATGCAAAAAATCGCCGCGGGCGAGCCGACGCTCATGAAAGAGCTGGCCAACGGCGGGAAGGTTACCGGGCAGATCATCAAGGCGGCCTATGAGCAGGGCGACGCCATGGCGGCCTGGGCGCTCGACCAGATCGGCGAATACCTCGGGCTGCTCTATTTCAACCTCTATCAGATTCTCAATATCAACTGCTATGTCATCGGCGGCGGCCTGACCAATTTCGGCGGCGAGCTTTTCTCCCGCATTGAGAAGACCTTCTATAGCTTCTATTTCCAGTGCCCCAAGGAATACCCCGTCTACTTCAAGCAGGCGAAATTCTCCCAGGATGCGGGCATTTACGGCGCGGCGCTGCTCTTCACCCAGCAGTAGAAAATAGCGGCATCAAAAAACCGGCGGAAACGATTCCGCCGGTTTTCTTTTATTCCTGCATCTCCCGCGCCTTGGCATGGCAGCAATGCGCCAGCTTTGGCCAAATACGGCAGGCCAGCAAAAAGAGCGCATATCCAGCGGCGGCGCCCAGCGTGTTCAGCCAGAGGTCGTCGATATCCACGCCGCGGCCCAGCGGAATTTGGCACAGTTCGATGAGCAGGGAAATGCCCAGGCCAGCCAGCAGCGTTTTGGAGAGCGTGCATTTGGGGGAAAGCATGGGCAAAAAGAGGCCGATGGGAACGAACATCGCGATGTTCCCGAGAAAATTCACGATAAAATAGCCGAAGTTATGGTTGCGCTGAATCTGCGCGGCGCTGTCCGCAAAGATTCGGAAGGGCACCAGATTGAACTGCGACCACCAGACCGCCCGCGCCCGATTGCGCTCCAGCGCATATCCGCCTGCCAGCAGAGTCTGCGAAAACAGCCCCGCCAGGCAGAGCCAGAAGAGACAGAGCGCCAGCTCCCGCGCCCAGCTGCGCGCCAGCTTTTTTCTGCGCAGGGTGAGCAAAACCGCCCGAACAGCCAGATAGACGGGCAGGGCCGCCGCCATGGCGATCAGCGTTTCCAAAATATACTCCTTCATCTCTTCTCCTATCTATAAATCCAGATACCAGATGAGCTGGATTTCCTCGGCCACTTCTGGCTCATCCTGATAGGCGCGGGTATTCATCGCGCCCAGCACAGCGCCTTTGCCCGCATAAAAATGCGCCGCCCGGACGTTGTTGTTCTGGCTCTCTATCTTCATCTGCCGCATTCCCTGCGCCCGGCCCCACTGCGCCGCCTGCCCAAACAGCCGGCTGCCGATGCCCTGGCCCCGGCATTCCTCGGCCACCCGAATATCCCAGAGCACGCAGAGATCTTCCCGGCCTTCCAGCATATGCACGCCTGGGGTGCGCGCGGCGACGATGGCCCCGCCCACCGGCTTCCTGCCGTCGCAGGCCAAAAAGAACGCCCAGTTTGCCAGGCAAAAACGCTGGGGGAGCCGGGTGATTTGCTCATACCGGCCGAAATCCTTCCGATAGGGCCGCGGGGCATCCTCCTCTTTCAGGCGCATCCCGCCGAGGCCATTTCGCGGCGTCTCCAGCTTCAAAACCCGCTCGACCGAGATGATCATCGGGATTGTATCATATGTTTCCAGGCAGGAAGCATCTGCCTGCCGAATGACAATATCGCCCATTGCCTCCTCCCTCCCGATCAGCGCGACGCCCGCTTGGCCTCTGCCAGCAAAACGGCCAGCCCTTCTCCCAGGGCCGCGCCAATCAGATGGCTATAGCTGCCATAGGCGGGCTGCAGCTTGGCGATGACGCCCAAAAGCTCTTTGAGATCTCCATCGATGGCGATGGAGACGACGGGGATGCTCCTGCCCTGCTCATCCTGCATCATCTCTTCCTGTATCTGAAACTCTTTTTGCATTTTTGCCTCCCTGCGCTCCTGCCGCATATAAAAAGGGGAGGCCATGCCTCCCCTGCCTTTGACGCTATTTCACGCCCTGCAAATCCACCGTGATGCGGTAGGTATCCGGCGTTGCCGCCGCGGCGAACGCTTCCTGGATATCCTTCAGCGCAAAGGTTTTGCCCTCCAGGGAATAGCTGCAATCCACGATCTTGTTGGAGATCATGAAGCCCGCATCCACATAGTCTTCCACATCCGCGGACATGGTGCCGATGATCTCGATGCGGCGGTAGTGGATATCGTTGGGGTTGATCTGGAACTCGGGAACGGGATAGCCTGCGGCGAAGAGCAGGAATCTGCCTTCCAGCCGTTTGAGCATCTCCATGCCCTGTCGGTATGCCACAGAGTGGCCCACAGCCGCGATGACTGCATCCGCGCCCTTGCCGTCCGTCAGCTGCTTCACCTGCTCCACCGGGTCGCCGTTTTTGGCATCCACAATCTCGGCAAAGCCCATGGCCGCCGCCCGCTCCAGCTTTTTGGGCGTCAGCTCGGAGATGATGACATGCGCGCCAAACGCTTTCGCCACCTGGGCATTGAGCAGGCCCATGGTGCCCGCGCCGATGACGACGACCGTCTCGCCCGGCTTCACGCGCAGGCGCTTCATGCCGCGCACCACCGTGGCCACGGGCTCCAGGAACCCGGCCTCTGCGGCGGAAATATTTTTGGACATTTTCAGCACTTTGTTTTTGGGGAACACTTTGTAATCCGAGAAGCCGCGGTCGCCATGGAAGCCATCGCGCACCGGCCAGCCGCCCTCTTTGCTCTCACAGCAGAAGCTCTTGCCCATCAGGCAGGCTTTGCAGTGCCCGCAGCCCATGAACAGCGGGGCAACGCGGTCGCCGATCTCCACATTCTCCACATTCTCGCCCTTGGCGCAGACAATGCCCGACCACTCATGCCCGCCGGCCATCGGGAAGCCCTGATGGTTGCGCAGGCCCATCCACTGCTGATAGTCCGTCGTGCAGATATTGCACGCCTCCATCTTGAGCAGCACATCGTCGCTGCCCATCTCGGGCAGCGGCTCTTCGTGCATCGCCGCGACTTTGGGCTCCATAATTGCAGTAAAGTAGTGTGTTTTTGGAATGCTCATGTTTCCCTCCTAGAATGTTTTCCCTCTAATTTCTCTATTGCAGCGCACCCGGCGCTTCAACGCATGTGATCGAATCTGTTTTCGGATACACTTAGTATACCACAGCCTATTCAAAAAGGACAGAGAAAATCCCTGTCCTTTTTTTAATACGGGATGTCCGCCGCCTCGGCCTCGGCCATCTCATAGAACCGCGCCTCTGCCAGCTGCAAAAGCACCTTTTCCTCCGGATTTTCTTCGCTCAGCCCAGAAAAGCGCATGAGCGCCGCACGGATGCCATGATGACGCACCTCCTCGGCCACGGCCTGCGCGCCGGGATCTTCCGGGTTCTGGAAATAGTAGGCCGCCGCCAGCACTTTGGCCAGAAAATGCGGCATACGCCCATGCCGGATACAGCAGAGCGCCGGGCCGACCACCCGGTCGCCCTTGGCCAGCTTTCTTGGCAAATCCTGCGCCACCCGCTCCAGAGCGTCGTCTGACGTGGGGCTGGACCACATGTTCCACTCCTGGCGCTGGAAATCCCGCCAGATCTCCTCTATGGAGACGCCGAACTCCTCCGAAACGGCATAGATGCCTTCCCGCTCGGCCAGCAGGACGCTTCTGCGGATCGCGGGATCCGCCGTGGCTTCCCGGATATAGGAAAGACCCGCCCTCTGGCCCAGAACGGCCAGAGCAAAATGCTTCATATTGATCGTCCAGATTTTATGCACCAGCCGCACGGGCAGCTTATCCTTGAGCACGAGGTTGACCCCTTCAGGCACGCCTCTTTTAAAGCCATCCCGATCCACGGGCATGCTAGGCTCATCCCCGCCCGTGGCCGCCAGCGGATCTTCGGCCAGCATCTCGGGCGTGGGCGCCACCGAAAGCCGGGAGACCAGCGTCTCGATAAAGCCGAGTTTTTCACTCAAAAATGCCTGCTGCTCGGGCGTATCCAGATGCTCCTGGATGGCTGCGCGGATTTGGCCGGTGGGCTGAAGGAAGTTGACGCAGATGAAGATATCCAGCGCGGAATGGTCTCCCGTAGCCAGCCGTTTTTTGATGGCATCCGAGATGAGAACGCCCATATCCCCGATGGCGGCAGGGAAGATGGGCAGCGCCAGATAAGGCGCAGTGCTGACCGCCTCCACGCATGCCTCGTATTCCTCATCCAGGCCAAAGGCATCGTAGCCCGAGATGCGCACGCGATCGAAGCTGCCGTCGCTGTGCGTCTTAAAAAGCGTATAGCCGCCGGCCTGGCGCATCTGCCGCGCCTGCTCTGCCCGGTGCGTCAGAAATGTGATGTGATAGCCGGCGTCCGTCCCGAAAATATCCGCCAGATAGCTTTTGGCAATTTTGCCGGCGCCGACGATGACCAGCCTCTTTTCTGTGTTCCCCATGTTTTCCTCCCCTGCGGCCCTCTAGTAGGCGATATCGAACGGATCCATGCCCGAGAGCTCGTAATACTGGCCGACGATGAGCTGCTTTAACAGCCGCTCCTCCAAAACATCATCCGAAAGATCGCAGAATTTTGCCACAGCGGCATCGATGCCTTCTTTTTTGATGCACTCGCCGATTTCCACTGCGCCGGGATCTGCCGGGTTCTGAAAATAGAAGCCCAGCGCCGCGCCCCGGGAGAGGAAATAGGGCATGCGCCCATGCTTCAGGCAGGCCAGCGCCGGCCCGATGAGGCGATCGCCCTTGGCCAGCTTTCTTCTCATATCCTGCGCCACCCGCAGGCAGGTATCCTTATTATTATCGTTGGCGTTATCCGCGAAATACTCCTCCCGGCTTTCCAGCTCGTCTGCGTCGATCTCCTCCTGGGTAAAGCCGCATTCCCGGCAGACGGCGAAGTTTGCCTCGCGCTTTGCCAGAATGGCGCAGCGCATGACATCCGGATCCTGGCCGCTCTCGCCGATAAACTGCTTGCCCTTGAACTGGCCGTACAGCGCTGTGATGCAGTGCGACATATTGGAAACCCAAATTTTATGCACCATCCAGCCCGGGACGTTGTGCTTTAAGACGAAGTTGACCCCAGCCGGCGGCTCGCCTTTTAAGGGATCGGCATCCACGGGCAGGAAATCGATATCGCTGGAATAGCAGACCAGCGGATCTTCCGCCAGCATTTCCGGCTGCGGGATGGCGCCGTTTCTCTGCACCAGCGTCTCGGAAAGGCCGACTTTCTCTTTGAAATAGGCCCGCTCGGCCTCGGTTTCCAGTTTCTCCTCGATAAACTTGGTGAAAATCTGCGTAGAATTCAGGAAGTTGACGCAGATATAGATATCCAGCGGCTCCTGGCTTCCTGCGGCGGTTCTCTGCCGGATGGCATCCGCGATCATATGCCCGATGGATTCGCAGGCTCCGGGGAACACGTGCACCGTGGCATAGTTCGTGCGGCAAAGCGCATCCACGCACTGCTGATACTCGGTTCGCGTGCAGAAGGCGCCGTAGCCCGAGATGGTAACGCGGCTATGCGTGCCGTCCGAATGGCGCTTGATGATGAGGTATTTGCCCTGCTCCCGCAGAGCCTGGGTCAGCTCGGGCGAATACTCCAGAAAAGTCAGATGATAGCCGGCGGCATCGAACAGCTCGGCCAGGTATCCGCGGCCAATTTTGCCCGCGCCAATGAGCACAGCTTCTTTTTTAGGCATAAAAAATCCCTCCTGATGAAAATCCAAATCTCTTCTTTTATGATAACCGCCGCAGGGCAATCCGTCAATCACAAAAGCGGCAGGCGGGGCCGGCATTTGGGCGCAAAAAAAGAGCCGATGCCTTTAGGCGATGCCCGCTGAGAAGCAATTGCCTTTCAGCGGGCATTGCTTTATAATGAACTGACAAATGCAAATTGAACTTGTAGAGGGCACGGAGGAAAATATAATGGTTTTAATGGTTGATACAACAAAACATATAGGAAAAGCAATTGCAGAGGAATTGCTTCGCAGTGGCGAAAATTCCGCCGGGTTTGAGTTGATTGACACCGCTGGGATGCACATTTCACACTGTGTTGGGTGTAATTACTGCTGGCTGAAAACGCCGGGAGTTTGTGCCATTCAGGACGATTACGAGCCGATTTTGA
>CAMSSU010000033.1 GCA_947063485.1 uncultured Clostridia bacterium
TTGACATGCGGTTTATTTCTCTGAAATACTTCCTTTGCCATTCTCTTTCTCCTTTTTTACTTGCTTTCGTGCGTAAGCCTGACTAGAATGTGGTAGTCACGTGGTATTCTGGAGCGGGTGATGGGAATCGAACCCACGTAGCCAGCTTGGGAAGCTGGAACTCTACCATTGAGTTACACCCGCATAACCACGTGCTGTTCTTATTCTATAATCCCTCCCTGTTTTTGTCAATAGAAAAGCCCTAAAATAAAGAAAGTGCGGAGGAAAATTTCTCCGCACTTTTTGTCATTATTTTTCCCTTGTTTTCTAGGAAGATGCGCTGGGCAGCGCAGGCGCCGGCTCGCCGGAAGGCGATGCACTGGGCGCGGCAGAAGGCACCTGGGAAGGAGAGGGTGAGGGTGAAGGCGAGGGGCCGACGGCCAGCGTCCCCGGGAAGGCCTTATATGTCTCGGTGGAATACAGTTCCTTTTCCCCAATCTGCTTGCCGCTCTGCTTATCCTTTTTAATCTTCCAGACTTTTACCTGGATAAAGTTGTGCCGCGGCTTGACCCACTGGGATGCTTCGGGTTTGAGCTCGGGGTCTACCGTGATTGCCGGTGATTCCGTGGGCTCTTCGTCTTTGACATCCTCCACTTCAAAGCTGACGTCGTAATCCATCTTGGGGCCGTATACCTTGATGGTAACCGTTCTGTCGTTCTTGCCGTCTACCACCGCCACGACGGCAATGGGCGTATCGTAGTTGTTCTGGAAAACGAAGTCCGGCCCGCCGGTGGAGATGGTCGCGTCCAGCCCGGTGGGGACATAGCCCAGCGGCCAGGAGTGGTGCGAGCGCGTCGTGATTTTTACCTCGCTCTTGATCAGCGCGATATACAGCGTCGAAGAGACCTGGCAAATGCCGCCCCCCGGCTCTTCCACATATTTTCCGTTGTTGATGCCCGCCGCATCCTTCCAGCCCGTCTCCTTGGTGCGCGGGCCGGCCGCATCGTTGATGGACCATTTTTCCCCTGGCTGGAGCACCGTGCCGTTGACCACCGTCGCCATGCGCCAGATATTATAGCGGCGCTCATATTTGGAATCCTTGAACCGGGTTGTAAACGAAGCCATCAGCTGGCAGTTTTCCTCCAGCTCGGCCTTGGTCAGCGTCGGCTGCGTCTCGCTTATTTCGGCGGCAATCTGGCTGTTCAGGTCGTCTGCGGCCAGCTTTTCCAGAATCGCCGCGGCCAGCTTCTCATCGTCCACTTCCCTGCCAACCGCCTCTTCTTTGATGCTCAACACGCCGTTCAGCTGCAAATTTTCCTCATCCTTGGTTTCGCTGATGACGATCTCTGCGTTCTGAACCGGCGTATTATAGCGCTCGCCCATAGTCTCCAGGCTGGCCTTGAGCGTCTGCTCGGAGGCCTGAACCGTCAGCGGGAAGTTCATTCCCTCTTTTTCTGCTTTCTTTTTCGCCTCGCGGTTTTCCGAGGCCGTGCCGTCTTTGCCGTAGAAAAGCGCCTGCTCCATCACGGAAGGATAATCGATGGATGCGCCCAGCATCTCGCTGTCCAGCGCGTAAACCTCGCCGTCAACGGTATATTCCACCGAAAGCTGCGAGAGCTTGAGCTGCATTTTTTCCGCGACCAGCGGCTCGGCCTCTGCGTAAGTTTTATCCGAGACATCGATTCCCTCGATGCGCACGCCAGTCTCAAACTTGCCGCTGGCCAAAATCTCTGCGCGCTTTTCCGGCGTCAGTTCGCCGCCGCCCGCAAAGAAAACAAAATAAGCGCCTGCCGCCATGAGCAAAACTGCCGCCACAATGCAGACGACAATCCACAGCTGCCGGTTGTTTCCCCGCCGTTTTCTATTCCGCTCGGCCGGCCGGCCATTTTTCGCTTTTGTACTTTTGCCGCGATAGCTGCTCTGATAGCCGCGTTTTCTTCCTGCCATTGCTCTATTCTGTCCCTTCTGTCAAATCGCCCTGCTGCTTCATGTGATAGAGCAGCACATAAAGGCTGTCGCTTAAATGCACATTTTCCAGCCGCACGCCCCGGCTCACTTCCACATCCGTCGGCGCAAAATTCCAGATACCCCGTACGCCCAGCCCACAGAGCATGGATGCCGTCTCCTGCGCGGCCTCTTTGGGCGTGCAGATGATGCCGAGATCAATGCGGTTTTGCCGGGCAAATTCCGCCAGCGCCTGCACATGGCGTATCGTGCAGCCCGCCACGGTTTTGCCTATGGCCTCCGGCCGCACGTCGAACACGCCGATGATCCGGAACTTTTCGCAGGCAAAGCCAGAGTAATGAACCAGCGCCTGGCCGATATTGCCCGCGCCGATGATCACCGCCCCGTATGCCTGCTCCAGCCCTAAAATAGCTGCAATCTCATCCCGCAGTTTGCCGATGGAATATCCGTATCCCTGTTGCCCGAAGCCGCCGAAACAGTTGAGATCCCGGCGGATCTGCGAGGCATTCATCCCAAGCTCTTCGCTCATGCGGGAGGAGGAAATCCGCTCCTCCCCCTGCAAAAGCTTATCGCTCAAATACCGGTAGTATTTGGGCATTCTGCGGATGACTGCCTCTGGAACTTTTCCATAAGAGCCCATCTATTGCTCCACGTTTTTCTTGGTATGATTGAGCAGGCCGCCGGCCAGCAGAATTTCCCGCAGGCGCTCTGAAACTTCCAGCTTCACTTCATACGTCTCGCCCTTGGTGAGGTTGCGCAGGATAAACGGCTCTTCGCCCCGGGTTTTCTGCTGCGCACGCTCGATGCAAAGCGCATCGCCCTGGCTGATTTTATCGTAATCCGCTTCGTTTGCGAAAACCAGCGGCAGAATGCCCGAGTTGATGAGGTTGCTCATATGGATGCGGGCAAAGCTCTTTGCGATGACGCCCTTGATGCCAAGATACAGCGGAACCAGCGCCGCGTGCTCTCTGGAAGAGCCCTGGCCGTAGTTCTGGCCGGCCACCAAAAACCCGCCGTTTTTCTCCTTTGCCCGGGCCGGGAAAGAGGCGTCCACAGGCGAGAGGCAGTAATCCGAAAGATACGGGATATTTGAGCGGTAGGGCAGCAGCTTGGCGTTGCTGGGCATAATATGGTCTGTCGTGATATTATCTTCCATTTTCAGCAGCACTTCCCCGCCAATCTCCTCGGGCATCGCCTGGTTGATGGGGAACGGCTTGATATTCGGGCCGCGGACGACTTCCACCTGCGCGCCGTCCTCCGCCGGGGCCACGACCATATTATCGTTTACCTCGAACACCTCTGGCATCTCGATGCAAAGCTCTGTCAGCTTGCTCTGCGGCAGGCTCAGCGGCGAGGTGAACACGCCGGCAATTGCGCTGGCCGCCGCCGTTTCCGGCGAGACCAGATAGACGCTGGCGCTGGGCGTTCCGCTGCGGCCAAAGAAGTTGCGGTTGAACGTCCGAAGCGAGACGGCGTCCGTCGCCGGAGACTGCCCCATGCCGATGCAGGGCCCGCAGGCGCATTCCAAAATGCGCGCACCTGCCGCAACCATATCTGCCAGCGCGCCGTTCTTCGCCAGCATATTGAAAACCTGGCGGCTTCCCGGTGCGATGACCAGGCTCACGTTATCCGCGACCTTTTTGCCTTTGAGGATGGCCGCGGCTTTCATCATATCCGTATAGGAGGAGTTGGTGCAGCTGCCAATGCAGACCTGATCCACCTTCATCCCCGCGAGATTGTCGACCGTCTCGATGTTATCCGGGCTGTGCGGGCAGGCGGCCAGCGGCGCCAGCTCTCCCAAATCGATGACCAGGTGCTCATCGTATACCGCGTCCGCATCTGCCGAAAGCGGCGTATAATCCTGCTCTCTGCCCTGGGCTTTTAAGAAGCTTCTGGTTACTTCATCGCTGGGGAAAATGGAAGTCGTTGCGCCCAGCTCCGCGCCCATGTTGGTGATCGTCGCCCGATCCGGCACGCTCAGCGCGGCAATGCCCTCGCCGCTGTATTCGATGACTTTGCCCACGCCGCCTTTTACCGTCAGCTCCTGCAAAACTTTCAAAATGACATCTTTGGCCGAAACACCCGGATTCAGCTTGCCCCTCAGCTCCACATTGACGACACTTGGCATATTGAGATAGTATGCGCCGCCGCCCATGGCCACGGCCACATCCAGCCCGCCTGCGCCAATGGCGATCATGCCGATGCCGCCGCCCGTGGGCGTGTGGCTGTCCGAGCCCAGCAGCGTCGCCCCGGGCACGCCAAAGCGCTCCAGGTTGACCTGATGGCAGATGCCGTTGCCCGGCCGCGAGAAATAGATGCCGTGCTTTTTGGCAACCGTCTCGATGAACTTGTGGTCATCCGCATTTTCACTGCCCGATTGCAGCATATTATGATCGATATAGGCCAGAGATTTTTTCGTTTTGACTCTCGGAATCCCCATAGCCTCGAATTGCAGATAGGCCATTGTGCCCGTCGAATCCTGCGTCAGCGTATAGTCGATGCCGATGGAGATTTCACCGCCCGGCACCATTTCGCCGGATTTCAGGTGGTTTTCCAAAATCTTATACGTCAGTGTTTTTCCCATTGTTTGCTCCGCCCTTTCGTCAAATACATGCAAATTTTCTTATAGTAAATTGTACTTGTAAACGATAAAAATTGCAAGATGCTTGTCCGCCGCGGCGCGCTTTATGGTATAATGATTCCACCCGTTACTGAAATCAGAGATTTCAAACGGGTTCCCGGATTCATTGAACCATGGCACCGCTCCGCTTTGCCGCGGCGCTGGAAGGGGAAGCAAGCTGACGCTTGCCCTTATCATGGTATAATAACCTCACTGCGCTGATTAAAAGGTCAAGAGCGATGGGCAGTCATGGGGACAAGCCCCATATCCCTTTACTTATTTTAGAAATGGGATTGCAGAAAAAGACGGTCCGCATGGAAAGCAGGAGATGGGGGAGCAAGCTGGCGCTGGCGCTTATCATAGCATCCCTCTTATTGCTGCATTTTTCGCTGGCATCAGGCCAAATCCATCACCGCAAAGGCCATAGTATGGCATTATTTACCATCGCGCTTTGCGGGGCGATAAATGTCATTGAAAAATTTACAAAAACAAATGATAGAAAGGAAAAAATATGAGAGTTTGGGGAATTTTAAATAAAAATCATAAAATTATCGCCAGCACGACGGCTTTCAGCCCACAGGAGGAAACCGGGCAGGCGCTGCTGGAATGCTTGGAGCAAATCTATAAAAGCTTGGATATTGCCGAGCCCGTCTGGGTTTCCAAACACGCCCGGGAGCTTTCCGCCTTCCGCAAAACAAAGTTTATGGCCTCGGATTTTATCGAGCCGATCTCCTTCGATTTTTTTGAAATCGAAATTTTGCCAGAGGATTCATAGAATATTCATTTTCGGGCAGACTATCTCCGAAAGGAGTTGATAGTTTTGGATATCGCAGCACTTATTTTAGTCATTATCGGCGCGATTAACTGGCTTCTCATCGGGCTGTTTCAGTTCGATCTCGTCGCTGCAATCTGCGGCGGGCAGACGGCCATCCTAAGCCGGATTATCTATTCTCTCGTGGGAATAGCTGGTCTTTGGTGCTTATCCCTTTTTTCCAGGTACATTCCAAAAAGAGACCATTAAAGAACGCCCGGGATTATCCCGGGCTTCTTGCTTTTTTCCCGTCCTTTTGCCGGGCGCTTTTCTTGCTATTTCCCCCGGCCTCACATATAATAAAACCATACCTTTAAAAAAGAATCGGAGGATGCGGTTTATGGCGATTGTCGATCAGGCAGAAATTTTTGCGCCGCTGGCAGAAAAATTACAGCACGGCGGCTGTTTTCTAGTAACGGGCAGGGAGAAGCCCAATATTATGACCATCGGCTGGAGCACCGCCGGCATTATGTGGAATAAGCCGGTATTTGCCGTTCCCGTCCGCCTTTCGCGGTATTCGCACGCCAAGCTGGAAGAGCTGGGAGAGTTTACCGTGTGCGTGCCCTCCAGCCTTCATCCCATGAAAAAAGAGCTGGCCGTCGCAGGGACGAAGTCCGGCAGGGATATGGATAAAATCGCGGAGCTCGGCCTGGAGATGGAGGCGTCCGAGAAAGTCTCCGTCCCGCGCATCAAGGGCTGCGGGGCAGTTTATGAATGCCGGGTCATCTATAAAATGCAGATGCCCGAGGCCGAGCTGGACCGCGAGATCGTCTCTAAGCACTACGCCGCCGGGGATTATCATACCATCTACTACGGCGAAATCCTCTGCTGCCATCAGTTTTAGGAGGCAAATATGCTCATCGCCCAGCTCATGCAAAAAATGATCGCCTATGCCGATGGAAATATTCACGATATCAACCACTTTCTGAAAGTCTATGCCTATGCCAAAACCATCGGAGAGTGCGAAGGGCTGGATGCGCAGACGCAGGAAATCCTGGAGGCGGCCGCAATCATCCATGATATTGCCTGCCCGCTTTGCCGCATCAAATACGGCAATACCAGCGGCAAAAACCAGGAGATAGAGAGCCCTGCGCTGGTTCGGGAATTTCTGAAAAATTCCGGCCTTTCGGAAGAGGCCGTCAGCCGCATCGCCTATCTCGCGGGCCATCACCATACACCCGGCGCCGCAGACGGCATGGATTATCAGATTCTCATTGAGGCAGATTATCTCGTCAATGCAGACGAGGGCGGGCATTCCAAAGAAAAAATTCAAAATGCCATGCAGCATATTTTCAAAACCCGGACTGGCGCAGAACTGCTGCGTGCAGTCTACCAGTTGTCTTAGGGGGCGCCAATGCGCAGGCTGCTGCCGGGCGAAATCCCGGCGTTCATCCAGCTGCGGCTGGAGCAGCTGAGGGAAGAGGGCTCAAAGTTCCCGCCTAATCTGGAAGCTTCGCTTGCTTCCTACTACCAGCGGCATATGGCGGATGGCAGCTTTATCTCGTGGGTAGTGTGCCGCGGCGATCAGATCATCGCCACCAGTGGCATCTCCCTGGTGGAAAAGCCTCCGTATGCCAGCAACCCTTCGGGGGGAATTGCCCTGGTTTCCAGTATGTATACCAAAAAGCCCTACCGCCGGCAGGGCATCGCCAAAGCGCTTTTGAGCAAAATCGTCGCAGAGGCCAAAGCGTGGGGGTGCGGTACCGTGCAGATCACAGCCTCGGATCAGGGCGTTTTGCTCTACGAAGATTTTGGATTCCAAAAAAACGCCAATTTTCTGCAGTTTCAGATCAAATAGCAGATATGCAAAGGAGAGAAAAATGAGAGTCTTTATCAGCGCCGATATTGAAGGCATCGCCACCACGACGCTTTGGAGCGAAACCGAAACCCAGACGCAGGCCGTCGCACAGGCGCACGCCGCGCAGATGACGGCGGAAGTGAAGGCCGCCTGCGAAGGAGCAATCGCCGCCGGCGCCGACTATATCCTGGTGCGCGATGCCCATGAAACCGGGACGAACATCGATATTCACCAGCTCCCCGCCTGCGCAGAGGTCATCCGCGGCTGGAGCGGCCACCCCTACTGCATGGTGGAGGGCATCGACAAAAGCTTTGACGCCGCGCTGTTCATCGGCTATCACTCGGCCGCCGGCCGGGAGGGCAGCCCGCTCTCGCACACCAACAACCAGCGGCTCTTCTGGGTGAAGATCAACGGCCAGAAAGTCAGCGAATTCCAGATGCACAGCTGGGCCTGCGCGCTGGAAGGCGTGCCCACCGTATTCCTCTCGGGCGACCAGATGCTCTGCGAGGATTCCGCCTCTCTGCACCCAAAGCTCAAGGCTCTGGCAGTCAAGAGCGGTTTTGGCGGAGCGACGCGCAGCATGGCCCCTTCCATGGCCGTCCAGAAAATCCGCGAACAGGCAGAACAGGCGCTGCGCCAGGATTTATCCGGCGCGCTCTGCACTCTGCCCGAAACCTTCCATTTTGAAATTTGCTACAAGGATCATACGCTGGCGACCAAGATGTCGTTCTTCCCGGGCTTCCGAAAGATAGACGACAACACCATCGCCATGGATTCGGGCAGCTATCTGGATTTGCTGGTTGCCGCACGGTTTGTCTTTTAGCCCAAAGGCACCCTATCGCCGGAATCGCCCTGTGCGCGGATCATCCTCAGCCGCATCTCTTAGCCACCCCGACAGATGTGCGCTGTTGTGCAAAAAAATACACAAAAAAGCGGTCAGCTCATGCTGCCCGCTTTTTTTCTCTTTTTACCACCCGCTTACTGACTGGCAATGCCATCCTCAAAGAAATACCGCACGAGAATCTGGCAGGGGTTCTCCCCTCCCCAGATCTCATCGAAGCATTCCAGAGGCGCAAAGCCCATTTTTTGATAAAATGCCCGGGTTTTGGCATAGCCCGCATCCGGGTTGCTCTCGCCCAGCGTTTTGACCTGCAAATATCCAATCCCATTTTGCCAGCACCACGCGGCACAGCGCCAGAACAGCGCCCGGCCTATGCCTTCGCGGTGCATATGCGGCGCAACGCCCATGACGGCAATCTCCGCCGCGCGATCGGAAAGCCGTTTGGCGGCCAGAAAACCGGCTGCTTTGCCATCCTTTCGCGCGCAAAACACAGCCTGATTTTCGCAGTCTGCCGCATACTTTCCCCGCGCCTGCTCGTTTTCGAACCACCCAGGCAGCTGCTCCAGAATTTCCGCCGCCGCGGCGCACTTCTCCCTGGAATCATGCAGCTGCTCTGCCCGATATGCGCCTGAATCGAGATACTCTATGATCTCCCAAATCTCGGGATAGAAGAACAGCTTGCCCGTCAGAATCAGCTGCCGCAGTGCCGCAAGATCTGCCCACTTGGTGCCCGAGACTTCCTCGGATTGCAGCTTTAGCCGGCTTACCGGAACATCCATTTGCAGCAAATAAATATCCCAGATGAGATGCGTGCCATCCTGGCGCAGGATCCGGCGCAGAAATTGCAGCTGTTCCGGCTGAACCGCAAGGCCCAGCTCTTCTCTCAGCTCTCTGATGCACCCGGAGCGGGTATCCTCCCCCGCCACCATGCGCCCGGTCGTCAGCCCCCAGACGCCCGGCAGAATCTCGCAGTCCTGGCTGCGCTCCTGAATGAGCACTTCCCCCTTGGAATTGACAATCCAAACCTCCATTGCCAAATGGTATTCTTCGGCAGAAAGCTCCGCCCCCTTGGGCACTGTTTTCCCCGTCTTTTCTGCAAACCGATCGTAAAGATCCCAAACTTCCATATCTGCCCTCGCTTTCGCTCTGCCCGGCTACCTGGCCGCGAAAAACACGCGCCGTTCGCCCTCTTGCACAATTTCATACCGGCGGACGTGAAATGCCCGCTCAATCGCCTCTTCCTCCAGGCACGCCTGGGTCTCCCCTTCAAAAAAGACGCCGCCTTCCTGCAAAATGACGATGCGATCCGCATACTGCACGGCCTGGGAAAGGTTGTGCAGGATAATCATCACCGTCTTTTTATGCCGGTTTTTCAGCTCTCTTAATTTGTTCAGAAAAGCCGCTTCGTATTCCATATCCAGGTGCGTCGTCGGCTCATCCAGGATGACGGCCCGGGTATTCTGCGCCAAAATCATGGCCAGATACGCCCGCTGCTGTTCCCCGCCCGAAAGCAGGCGCATGTTCTTGCCGCGCATCTCCCAAATATCCGCATCGCGCATGGCTTGCTGGACCGCCTCGCAATCCGCCCGGGAAAAGCGCTTTCCAATATCCAGATAGGGACTGCGCCCAAAGCCCACCAGTTCCTCCACCGACACCTGCGGCCGCTCCAAATTCTGCGGCAGAATGGCCAGCAGCTTAGCCCGCTCCCGCGGAGAGAGCAGCGCAATATTCTGCCCGGAAAAACAGATCTCCCCCCTGTATCGCAGTTCCTGATTGATGCAGGAGACCAGCGTGGATTTGCCGCTCCCGTTTTTCCCCAGCACGGCCGTGATCGTATGCGGAATCAGCCGGAAGCTGACGCGCTCCAGCACAGGCTCTGCCCGGTAGCCCGCCGTCAGGTTTTCAAAGCTTAGCATGGGCGTCGCCTCCTTTTTTGAGTAGCAGAGAAAAGAAGAAGGGCACGCCGATTGCCGCCATCACAATCCCCGCCGGCACTTCCGCCGGCGCGAACAACACGCGCCCCAGCAGATCCGCAATCAGCACCAGAATCGCCCCGGCAAAGGAGGAAAACAGCAAAAGTGATTTTATATTTTCGCCCACGATGCGCCGGGCGATATGCGGCACCACCAGCCCGACAAACCCCAGAAGCCCTGCAAAGCTCACCACCGCCGAAGCCGCCGTCGAGGCGCAGACCAGGCAAACCATGCGCAGAGCTTTGACGCGCACGCCCAGCGAGAGCGCCATCGTATCCCCCAGGCAGAGCAGCTGAATGCGCCGGGAAGCCAGCAGGGAAACCGCCAGGCTGGCCAGAATGATAACTCCCGGCGCCGCAAGGCTTTGCAAGCGGATTCCCGCCAGGCCGCCGGCAGAGAAATCGTGATAGGCCAGCAAAATTTCGCTGTCCATCATGGAGAGAAAGGAGATGCCCGCGTTGAGCAGTGCCGTCAGCGCGATGCCCGCCAGGACGACGGTCGCCCGGGTGCTGCCAATGCGCCCGGCCATGGCCAGGATGATCAGCGTCGCCCCAAACGCCCCGAGAAACGCGGCAAAGGGCAGCGCATAGAGCGCTTTGGGCCAAAAACTCAGGCAAAGGATGGCCAAAAAGCCCGCGCCCGAGTTGACGCCGATAACGCTGGGCCCGGCCAGCGGATTTCCCGTAACGCTTTGCAGCAGCACGCCCGAAACCGAAAGCCCAATGCCGGCCAGCACCGCGCCCAAAACCCGGGGCAGGCGGATATAGCGCAAAATGGCAGACTGCGTCTCATACCCCGGTGCGCCGGCAAAGCCCTTGCAAAAATCCGCAAAGGAGAGCTCTGCGCTGCCAAACCGGAAGGAGAGGACGGCAAAAAGCAGCAGCAAGGCGAAGAGCGCCGCTGTGCCCTTCCTGCTCTGCCAAAAATTCCTGCCGGTTTGCTTGTTCTGCCTATCCTGCATTCCCTGCTCCCCCGTTTCCGGCGCCATCCAGCCGCTCTGCCAGATAGGCATAGGCCTCTGCCCATTTGGCGTTTGGCTTAAAGTGGAACAGCTCTTTGGGCAAAAAGGCGTAATTTCCCTGCCGCACGGCATCCAGCTGCTGCCACTCGGGCAGGGCAAACAGGCTCTGCATATACTCCTTTGCCGCCTGCTCATCTCCCATAGTGGAGATGAAGATATAATCCGGGTTTTGCAGCAAAATCTCCTCCAGGCTCAGCCCTTCCAGCAGCGTCTGCGCCTGATCTGCGATATTTTCTGCGCCCAGCTCTTCCAGCATCTTGCAGGCGAAATGGTTTTCCGCCGTCTTGGCCTTGGTAGCGCTGTAAGAGGAGCCCGCCCGGATAAATAGAATCCGCTTCTTTCCCTGGCGCTCTGCCTTTTCCTGCGCCTGGGCAATGGTCTGCTGAATTTGCGCCCAAACAGCCTGGCCATAGGCCGTATAAGCCTTGGGGTTTTCCGTGAGATCCGTGCAGATTTTGAGCACGCGCAGATAATCCTCAAAAGATTCCACATGGAAGGCCGCCACGGCCACGCCTGCTTCTTCCAAAACCTCCGCCGCCTCTATCTGCCCCGCCAGATCTGCCGAGCAGATCACGAGATCCGGCTCGCTGGCCAGCAAAAGCTCGATATCGATGGTCTTGCCCGCGCCGCTGTCCACCAGCAAAACCCCTTCCGGCGCAATGCCCCGCTCCACGCTCTCGCCCACCGTCGCGCTCATCTCCCCGCCCGCCAGCTGCCAGATATCCGCATAGGAGGAGAGCAGTACGGCGACTTTTTCCGGCTTTTCCTCCAGCACGACCCGGCGCCCGGCGTCATCCGTAAAAGAATAGAAGCATTGATCTGTGCCTCTCTTTTCCTCACCCGCGCACCCAGCCGCCGCCAGCAAAAGGGCAAGCCCCAGGAGCAGGGCCATCGCCGCTCTGCTCCTGCGCTTTAGCATGTTGCCCCGCCTTTCAGGTGCTTTTTGGCCGCGAGGTTTTCCTGCTTGCGCTCCAGAAGCGCATCCGAATCCAGCTGGCTCTGCACATACTCAAACCCAAGCCGCGCGACGGTATCCGCAAAGCGCTCGCCCGTCTGCCCCTGTTCCCGGAACAGCAAAATCGCCTTTTCCACGACATTAAGCGCCTGCTCTTTGCTGGTATAGACCTTTTCCAGCGGGCGTCCCTGGGCAAATTTCTTGCCCCATCTTCCGCCGATATAGATGCGGTAGCCCGTGGCCTCGGGCGCAAGCGCGCCAAAGGGGCAGGCCGGGATGCACCGGCCGCAGTTGTTGCAGCTCTCCTCTTTCAGCACAATTTTGCCTTCTCTGAGTTTCGCCGCGCCCATAGGGCAGATATTTTCCACCTGGCATTTTTTGCAGCCCCGGCATTTTTCCAAATCCACCGCCGGAATCCGCTGGCCCACGATGCCCAGATCGTTGAGATCCGGTTTGACGCAGTTGTTGGGGCAGCCGCCCACAGCGATTTTAAACTTATGCGGCAGCTTGACGTCCGCATACCCATGATAGAACCGCTCGTGGATTTCCTGGGAGAGCGCAAAGGTATCGATGAGCCCATATTGGCAGGTCGTCCCCTTGCAGGAGACCACCGGCCGCACTTTGGATCCCGTTCCGCCCGTCTCCAGGCCGGCCCGGGCCAGCTCCTCGCGCAGCGGCTCAATCTGCTCATACGGCACGCCCTGGATCTCGATGGTGAGCCGGGATGTCATGGTAATCTCGCCGCTGCCAAACTTCTCGGCGGCCTGCGCAATGGCGCGGCTCTCCTCTGCCGTAATCTTGCCGTTGCGCGTGATGACGCGCCCGTTGAACACGCCCGGCCGCGTTTTATCCTGCAAAAAGCCCAGCGCCTTCACCCTTGCAATCTCTGCCGGCGGCACCTTCCGCTCCGCCCCAGGCACGCGCACCGGCTGAAACGCCGTCGCCCCTTCCAGCACGACTGTGTTTTCATATCCATAATGGCGCATCCGGTTTTGCAGGAAATAGGCCCGCTTGCCCCTGCTGCAAACCAGCAGCAGCTTTTCCTCCTTGCCAATGCCCGGGATTTCCCCATCCACCTTGGTCAAATCCACGTGCGTTGCGCCGGGGATGCTGGGAGCCGCGCCTGCATCGATGATGCGGTGGCCCTGCGCCGCGCCCGCCGCATATTCGGCCGGCGTCATGCTGACGAGTTTGCCCTCCAGCTTGTTGAGCAGGATATAGGCCGCCTGGGTCATGGGGTGAATGGCCGTGGAAAAAGGCGGCGCATAGGCGAAATCTGCGTTTTCAAAATCCTCTAGTCTGGCGCCCATGCCAATGCCCATGACGGCAATATCCACCATTTTGTCTACCGCCCCCGGCCCCAGCACCTGCGCGCCAAGCAGGCGATGCGTCTGTTTATCTGCGATGAGCTTGGTGGCAAAGAATGCCGCATCCGGATAGTAATGTGCCTTATCGTCAGTAACGGCCAGCGCCGTAGCAACGTCGTAGCCCGCCTCCTTTGCCTGGCGCTCGGTCAGGCCGGTTTTGCCGCAGTTCAGCCCGGGCAGTTTGACGACGCCCGTGCCTAAAACGCCCGGGTAGCGCTTCTGCTGGCCTGCCAAAACCTGCGCCAGCATCCGCCCCTGCAAATTCGCCGAAGAGCCCATGGCAGACCATTGCTCCCGGCCTGTCATGCGGTGATAGACCATCGCGCAGTCCCCTGCCGCATAGACATCCGGCAGATTGGTGCGCATCTGTTCGTCGACTTTGATGCAGCCGCGCACCAGCTCGATGCCGCTCCCCTGCAAAAATTCCGTGTTGGGCCGAATCCCTGCCGAGAGCACGACCAGATCGCAGGGCAGCTCGCCCGCATCCGTGCGCACTGCGCGCACTTTGCCCTCTCCCAAAATCTCTTCCGCCTTGGTGCCCGTCAGCACGGAAATGCCCTCTCGCCTTAAATGCCGCTGTACATATGCCGCCATTTCCGCATCCAAAATTCCGGGCATGAGCTGTTCCGCAAAATCGATGACTGTAACGCCGATGCCCTGGGCTTTCAGGTTCTCCGCCACTTCCAGGCCGATAAAGCCTCCCCCGACGACCACCGCCCGCCTGACGCTTTCAGCCTGCACATACGCTCGGACTGCGACGGCATCTTCGGGCGTGCGCATCTTATAGATCCCCTTTTGCTCTATGCCAGGAATAGGCGGCAAAATCGAGCGCGCACCCGTGGCGATGACGAGGGCGTCGTATTTCAGCTCCTTCTGCTCTGCCCGGGCCAGATCGCGCACCAGCACTTTCTTTTTCCCGCTGTCCAGCGCGATGGCCTCCATGCCCGTCTGCACGCAGACACCCGTCAGATCCGCGTATTTCTTGGGCGTATTGACGATGAGCTCCGCCGCATCCTCAATCGCTCCGCCCACATAATAGGGCAGCGCACAGCCCGCGTAGGAAATATCCCTGTCCCGGGTGATCAGCGTGATTTGCGCGTCCCTGTCTTCCCGTTTGAGCTTGGCAGCCGTCTTTGTCCCGGCCGCAACTCCGCCAATGATGAGTATTTTTCTCTGCATTTTTTACCTCTCCTCCATGCCTGTTTGCCGATGGCAGCAGTGCGCCTCCCCGGCGCATTCCGGCTTCAATGCCGCACATACCAGCACATCTCCTCCCGCAATGAGAATTTGCTTGCCGTTGACCAGCGCATCCGCAATTTTTTGGCGCGCGGCTTCATACATCCGGGTAACGGTCGGCCGGGAAACCTGCATTTTTTTCGCGCACTCCTCCTGCGTCAGTTTCGCATAATCCAGCAAGCGAATTACCTCATATTCATCATAGCCGACGGTAACGCTGCCCGCCTCCTCCAAGTCCGGGAAAAAGCGCGTTACCTTGGGCTTCGAGCAGATATATCTGCATTTTTGTGGCCTTGCCATAAAGCACCTCGCCTTCTGCTTTTTAGTATAATAGTTTATGAACATATGTCAATAATCTTTTTTAAGGGTACTATATGTCTTTTGCTATGCAAAACACCAAATCCTTTTTCGCCATATTTTTCACAGCGTTTTCGCAGAAAGCAGGATAAAATCCTTGAATTTTTCAAATAAGTTTGTTATAATTCAAAAAGGCGTCAGGAAAGCCTTGGCAAAGCGCCCGGAGTGGAGAAGTATCGAAGTGGTCATAACGAGCGCGACTCGAAATCGTGTTGCCCGCAAGGGCACGTGGGTTCGAATCCCACCTTCTCCGCCATTTGGGCAACGAGAGCGCGAAAGAGTAAAAAGCCTTTTGCTTTTGTCTTCCCGCCTTCCTAGCTCACTTATTTTATCTGGAGGCGTAGCTCAGCTGGGAGAGCACTTGCTTCACACGCAAGGGGTCACTGGTTCGAGTCCAGCCGTCTCCACCACAAAAAACCGCTCTATAGAGCGGTTTTTTTATGTCTTTTTATTCGGTGCCAATGCCTAAAATCATGCTCTGACTACATTTTGACTACAAAAGAAAAATAAAGCAGCTCTTTTTTCTGCCGGTATCTTA
>CAMSSU010000034.1 GCA_947063485.1 uncultured Clostridia bacterium
AAAACAAGCAGAACGATCCCGAGAGACTTGAAGCAAATAAATACTGCAGATTCTGCAAGAAGCATACCCTGCACAAAGAAACCAAATAAACTTTGTAGGTGAATTCGAATGGCGAAAAACGTCTTACTGGGAAAAGAAAAAGAAAGACAAGTAAAAGAACAGCAGAAGATTGCAAAAGCCAAGAACAAGAAAAAACGGCGCAGCTCGGCTCGGTTCTTTAAGGATATCTGGAATGAGCTCAAGAAGGTAACCTGGCCGACGGGAAAAGATTTGCTCAGCTCGACGCTGGCAGTCATTGTGTTTATTGTGCTGGTTGGGGCAGTCATCGGTTTGTTCGATTTTGGAATGCATTCCCTGTTCAGTCTCATCACCGCTTAAAAGGAGGGTTTTATGGCCGTGGATAACGAGAACATAAATACGGAATCCTTAAGCGAGATCCTGGAGGAGACGACAACGCAGGCCGCCCAGCCCGAAGAGAGCAAGCGCACCTATAATAAGCAGGAGAAAACGGACAAACCATATTGGTATGTCGTCTACACCTATTCCGGCTATGAGAATAAGGTGATGACTAACCTGCTGAAAACCGTGGAAAACAACGGCCTGCATGATAATATTCTGGATGTCAAGGTTCCGATGGAAGAGACCATCGAAATCAAAAATGGCAAAAAGAAGCATGTGCAGCGCAAGCTGTATCCGGGCTATGTCATGGTCAAAATGTTTTTGACGGACGAGACTTGGTATGTCGTGCGCAATACCCGGGGCGTTACGGGCTTTGTCGGCCCGGGAAGCAAGCCGATTCCACTCTCGGATGCGGAAGTGCGGGCGATGGGCGTGGAAAATGTCCACATCAAGCTGGATGTCGCGGTAGGCGAAAATGTTATGATCACTTCCGGCCCGCTGGAGAGCTTTATCGGCATTGTCGATGAGGTCAATACGGAAAAGCAGAAGGTCAAGGTAACGGTATCCATGTTCGGCAGGGATACCAGCGTAGAGCTGGATTTTGTCCAGGTAAAGCGCATTTAAGTTTGGGTCTAAGGAAGCGAGGCTTCTTTGATCGTGTGGGAGGGGTAGGCCCCCCGCTGATACCACATTACACATTAGGAGGTGTACGTTATGGCTAAAAAAATTGCAGGATACATTAAACTTCAGATTCCTGCAGGCAAAGCAACCCCGGCTCCGCCGGTAGGTCCTGCGCTTGGTCAGCACGGTGTCAACATCATGGAATTTGTTAAGCAGTTCAACGAGAAAACTGCTCAGCAGGTTGGCCTGGTGATCCCGGCTGTCATCACAGTTTATGCAGACAGATCTTTCTCTTTCATTCTGAAGAGCCCGCCTGCTGCAGTTCTCATCAAGAGAGCCTGCAAAATCGATTCCGGTTCTAAAGTCCCCAATCGGGATAAAGTCGCTCAGATTACCAGAGATCAGCTGAAGGAAATCGCAGAGATCAAGAAGAACGACCTGAATGCCGCCAGCATCGATGCTGCAATCAGCATGATTGCAGGAACATGCCGCAGCATGGGCGTTACGGTTGTAGACTAAAGGAATGAAGTGGGAGGCGAAAAGCCGAATACCACCAGGAGGTTTATCTAATGAAGAGAGGGAAAAATTATTTAGACAGCGTCAAGCTGTACGATAAAGCTACCCAATACGATGTCGAGCAGGCAGTGGAGCTGTGCTTACAGACGGCAAAGGCAAAATTCGATGAGACCATCGAGCTTTCTGTGCGCCTGGGCGTAGACCCGCGCCATGCGGATCAGCAGGTGCGCGGCGCTGTCGTTCTGCCGCACGGCACTGGCAAACAGGTTCGCGTTGTCGTCTTTGCAAAGGGCGATAAGGCAAAAGAGGCGGAAGCTGCCGGCGCTGACTATGTCGGCGCAGAAGAGCTGGTGCAGAAGATTCAGTCGGAAGGCTGGTTCGATTTCGATGTCTGCGTCGCAACCCCGGATATGATGGGCGTTGTCGGTCGCATTGCCCGTATCCTCGGACCAAAAGGCCTGATGCCGAACCCCAAGTCCGGCACGGTTACCATGGATGTTACCAAGGCAATCTCGGATATCAAAGCTGGTAAAGTGGAATACCGCGTCGACAAAACGTCTATCGTGCACTGCCCGGTTGGCAAAAAGGGCTTTGAGAAAGAGAAGCTGGTCGAGAATATCAATGTGCTGATGGAAGCGATTGTGAAGGCAAAACCGGCTGCTGCAAAGGGAACTTATTTGCGCAGCATCGTGCTTTCTTCCACCATGGGCCCTGGCATCAAAGTGAGCGCCCAGAGATATCTCTAGGCTTGACAGCCTGAGTCAGGCATGTTATACTTTGATAAATAGTAAATATAAGTTTGTCCTAAGACAGCTGGTTGGCATTGCCGTAAACCCCGCTCAGGTAAACAAATAACATTTGTATGTTACTGCCCGTTTATCGTTTTAGGACGCTTAAACGGGCTTTTTTTGCCCCATTTATTTGGCAGGGAGGTGAAAAAATGAAAGAAGCAACGCTAAGAGCAAAGGAAGCGGAAGTCGCGGAGATTCAAGAGAAAATCGAGAAATCCCAGAGCGTCATGTTCCTGGACTACAGAGGCCTCAACGTCGCAGAGGTGACGGAACTCAGAAATAAGATGAGAGAGGCGGGCGTCGAATACAAGGTTATCAAAAACACTATGATTCGCCGCGCAGCTGAGAAAGCTGGCATCGAAGGCCTGGACGATGTGCTCGAAGGGCCGACGGCTGTCGCTTTTGGCTATGCCGATCCGGTTGCCCCGGCTAAAATCCTGGTAGACTTCATCGAGGATACCAAGAAAACCAGCCTCAAGGGCGGCGTTTTGGCAGGCAAAGCAATGAGCCAGGCAGAGATCAAAAATCTGGCATCGCTGCCCTCGAAAGAGGAGCTTATCGCAAAGATGCTGGGCAGCCTGAATGCGCCGATTACTGGCCTTGTCATGGCACTTTCCGGTATTCCGAGAAATCTCGTCTATGCGCTTAATGCGATTAAAGAGAAAAAAGAAGCCTAATAGATAGGCGAAGATCAAAAGAAAATAATTTTTGGAGGATTTAAAAATGGATAAGGCACAGATTCTGGAAGCTATTGAGCAGATGAATGTACTCGAGCTGGCTGAGCTCGTAAAAGATCTTGAGGAGAAATTCGGTGTGAGCGCTGCTGCTCCTGTTGCAGTCGCTGCTGCTCCCGCTGCTGGCGCTGCTGCTCCCGCTGCTGAGGAGAAGACGGAGTTCGACGTTATCCTCAAAGCTGCTGGCGCTGAGAAGATCAAAGTTATCAAGGTTGTCCGCGAGATCACCGGCCTTGGCCTGAAAGAGGCGAAGGATCTGGTTGACGGCGCTCCCAAGCCCGTTAAGGAAGGCGCTTCTAAGGACGACGCTGAGAAGATCGCTGCTCAGCTGAAAGAAGTTGGCGCTGAGGTTGAAGTAAAATAACCTGAGTACTCTTTAAAAATACGCGCTATTTTAGCGCGTATTTTTTATTGTAGGAGAGCGAAAAACAAAGCGGCGATTGAAATGACCGCAGGAGATGCGGGAGATTGCCGGAAAAGTCAGAGCAGAAGGAAAGAGGGGTTGAATATGGCAGGGCAGCAAAAACGATGCTTATGGGCGGTTTTATCCGTCTCATTTCTGACGATTATGGGAACGCAGGTGGCGACTCCCATACTTGGGGAGCTTGGAAACTACTTTTCAGGCGCGCCAGAGACGCAAATTAAGCTGATCTATACGGCGGTATCTTTGGCCAGCTTTTTTATGAGCTTTATAACCGGCACCTTGATTCGCAGAAAAAAGGAGGCGACGCTGGTTGGCATCGCCTGCTTTGTTTTGGGCGGAGTCTTGTGCGCCTTTGCAGATCACTTGGTGCTGCTCATTCTCTTTCGCTTTATCACGGGAGTGGGCATTGGCCTAATCTCGCCGCTGTCGAATAGCCTGATTTCAGATCTGACGGAGGCGGGCGAACAGCGCTCGCGATATCTGAGCCTGGCAGGGATGGTGGCCCAAATGGGAAGCGTGCTGGCGACAGTGCTCTCCGGCTTCTTGGCATCCATACACTGGAGACTGGCGTTTTCTCTATATGGCATAGGCATTGCCGGCTTTTTTGCAGTGCTCTTTTTGGTGCCAAAATCAGCTCCGGCTGCAAAAGAGCGGGTGCCCCATCAGAAAATACCCGGGGCAATTTGGCTTCTGGCCCTGCTTAATTTGACGTTTGGCATCATCTTCTCCTCCAGCTTCACCAATCTATCCCTGCGGGCGGCAGCATTGGGCATTCCATCTGGGCAGAGCGGCATTGCTATTTCGATGGCGGCTCTTGGCGCGACGCTTTTCAGCGCCTTTACCCCGGTGTTTATGAAGCGCTTGGGGAGAGGCGCGGTGCCAGCCCTTTGGGGGATGATTGCGCTTCTCTTTGTGGGCCTGGCTTTGGCCGGGGATGTGTATGGCATGGGAGCCTGCATGTTTGGCATGGGAGTTTTTGGAGGAATCTTTTCCGTTTGCATCAACATGCTGGCCACCAGGCAGGCAAGTGAGCAGACCTCTGCCCGCTATTTGTCGCTGGTCAATGCGGCCTCTATGCTGGGGGAGTTTTTGTGCCCGATGCTTTTTTCGGCCCTGGGGCAAGTGATGGGAAGCGGAGATATCGTGAGCGGCTTTTTTATCAACGCGGCAGAGGCGGGAATCCTCGCTTTGCTTACTGCACTCTATCTTGCCCGGAAAAAGTGCGGAGCGGAAGAATAAATTTGCGGCATCAAAAAAGAGCCCCCTGTGGGGCTCTTTTTTATGGCTTTATGCGGAAGTTTTGATTTTCATCCAGACGTCGTTATAAAGCTGCATATTGTCGCCTAAATCTTTGAAGTATTTGCAGCGCTCCAGCACGTCGTCGGGAATGGTATAGGCAGAGTTGCTGGTAAATTCTTCATCCACATATTCCAGCGCTGCCTCATTGGGTGTGGTGTAGCCGACGAACTCGGAGTTGCGCGCGGCGACCTTGGGATCGCACATGAAGTTGATGAAACGCTCGGCAGCTTCCTTATTTGCAGAGGACTTGAGCACGACGAAGTTATCCATCCAGACGTTGCTTCCCTCTTTGGGGACGACATAGGCCAGATCCTCGTTCTCCATGATGGCCTGCACGGCAGAGCCGGAATAATCCACAGCCAGGGCGACGCTGCCGCCGACCATATCCTCCTTGATATTATCGGCTCCATATCCGCGCACAAACGGCTTTTGCTTTAAGAGCAGCTCGCCGGCCTCGGCCAGCTCGGCGGGGTTGACGGAGTTGATATCATAGCCCAGATAGGCCAGCGTTACCATGATGGAATCGCGGATGGAATCGTACATCATGATTTTTTTGGAATACTTCTCATTCCAGAGAATCTCCCAGCTATCCACCGGATCGTCTACCAGCTTGGTATTATAGACGATGCCAACCGTGCCGATGAAGTAGGGGACGGAGTACTTGTTTTCCGGGTCGAAAGTGCGGTTCTGAGCGGCCTTTTCCACGTATTTGAAGTTCGGGATGTTGGAAAAATCCAGCTCTGCCAGCAAATCCTCGGCGATAAAACGCTCAACCAGATAGTCCGAGGGGATGACGATATCGATTTTCGTTCCCTCCGTCGCGCAGACGGTGTACATCTCTTCGTTGGTGGTAGTCGTCGTCATTTTGACTTTGATATCCGGGTTCTGATCTTCAAATTCCGTGATGAGATCCGGATCGAGGTATTCGCCCCAGTTGAGCAGATAGAGCGTGGTCTTTGCGCCGCCCGAGCAGCTGCATAGCAGGGCTGCAACCAGAAGCAACGCGAGGAGCAGAGAAAAAATTCTTTTCATTGGGAGAGTCCTTTCTGTAAAAACTTGGTGTTTTGGCGCTGGCGCTTAGATTGACGATCAGCGCGTATATTGATGATGAGCAGCAGCGTCATCACAAAGACAAACATAATCGTAGAGAGGGCGTTGATCTTGGGATTGATGCCCACTCTGGCCATGGAATAAACATACACAGAGAGGTTGTTTACGATGCCCTGGGTCGAGAAGAAGCTGATGACGAAATCGTCGAACGACATGGTAAAAGCCATGATGAACCCCGTAACGATGCCGGGCATGAGCTCGGGGACGATCACCTTGCGCACGGCATAGCCCGGCGTGGCGCCCATATCCAGGGCTGCTTCATACAGATGCTCATCCATGCCCTTGAGCCTTGGAAGCACGGAGAAGATGACATAGGGCACATTGAACACGATATGCGAGATGAGCAGCGTCAGATACCCGCGCGGGATCTTTGCGAAGATGAAGAAAAGCAGCAGGGAGATGCCCGTAACGATATCTGCGTTCATCATGGGGATATACGTGAGGTTGAGCGTCAGGTTGCGCGTCCACTTCTTAAAGCTGTTGATGCCGATGGCGGCCATTGTGCCGATGAGGCAGGCGAACAGCGAGGAGAGCACGGCAATGGAAATGGTAACCCAGAGGCTTTCCATGATGACGGGATCCTGAAACAGCTGGGAATACCAGTTCATCGTAAAGCCAGACCATTTGCTCATGGTTTTCCCCTCGTTAAACGAGAAGACCATCAGCATCAGGATGGGCAGATAGATGAAGAAGAGCAGAATTGCCAGATAGAAGCGCTGAATGAATTTGCGGAATTTTACCATAGCGTTTTGCTTTCCCCCTCTTTATCGTATTTGCGCATGATGGCCATGGAGAGCACCATCAGAATCATCATGATAATGGCCAGCGCGGAGCCTGTGTTCCAATCCTTTAAGAGCATAAACTGGTTTTCCAACAGATCGCCGAACATCATATAGTAGGAGCCGCCCAGCAGCCGGGAGATGACGAAGGTCGTTACCACAGGCATGAACACCATGGTAATGCCGGTAATCACACCGGGAACCGTCAGCGGGAAAATCACCTTCCGGAGCACCTGCCATTTATTCGCGCCGAGATCTTCCGCGGCCTGGATATAGCTCTGGTCTATCTTGGAAAAGACCGAAGAGATGGGCAGCAGCATGAAGGGCAGGAAGTTGTAGACCAGCCCCATGATGACGGCCCCCTCTGTATTGAGCAGCTCCTGCGGCGGAAGGCCAAACCAGCCGAGAAACTGGTTGATGGGGCCGTTGGAATCCAGCAGAGCCCGCCAAGCATAGGTGCGCAGCAAAAAGTTCATCCACATGGGAATGACGAACAGCAGGTTGACGATGGCGCCGACCTTACTTTTAAGCCGGGAGAGAATGAGTGCCGCCGGGTAGGCCAGAATCAGGCAGATGACCGTCGTGATGACGGCATATTCCAGAGAGCGCCATAGCACCGAGAGATTTTCCGGCGAAAGCGCCTGCTTTAAATACTGCATGGTGAAGATGATTTCCCCGGTGTCCGTCGTCGTGAAAACCGCGTAGACGAAGATCAGAATGAGCGGGACGACCGTAAATAAAATCATCCAGACCAGATAAGGGAGCGCAAAAAACTTCTTTTTCAATGCTTTGCCTCCTTATGCGTCTGCGGCGTCGTACTGGGAGCGATCCATGATGTGAATATCATCCGGATCCAGCGTGATGCCTACCCGGCTGCCCACCTCGGCAGGATCTGTGCTCTGCACCAGCCATTCGTGGCCGTCCTCGCCTTGAATGCGGATCTCATAGTGCACGCCCATAAAGACAAGGGAGGTAACCACGCCGTTGATGGTGCTTTCGCTGGGATTGACCAGCTTGATATCCTCCGGGCGGATGACGACGACGATGTTCTCATCCTCGTTATAGCCCCGGTCCACACACTCGAATTCCCGGCCGGAGAATGCCACGAGATAGTCTCTGCGCATTTTGCCGTATAAAATGTTGCTTTCGCCGATGAAATCGGCCACAAAGGAGTTTACCGGCTCGTTATAGATGCCCACAGGCGTATCGATCTGCTGGATCATGCCCTCATCCATGACGGCGATGGTATCCGACATAGAGAGTGCCTCCTCCTGATCGTGGGTTACATAGACAAACGTGATGCCCAGCTGCTTTTGCATGCGCTTTAATTCCAGCTGCATATCCTTGCGGAATTTCAGATCCAGCGCGCCCAGCGGCTCATCCAGCAGCAGCACTTCCGGCTCGTTGACCAGCGCCCGGGCGATGGCGACGCGCTGCATCTGGCCGCCAGAAAGCTTGTCGATGCTGCGGTCCTCATAGCCCGCCAGGCCGACCAATTTGAGCATATCCTTGACTTTCTTCTCGATATTCTGCTTGCTCATTTTCTTGATCTTCAGGCCAAAGGCGATGTTGTCGAACACATCCATATGCGGGAAAAGGGCATAGCGCTGGAAAACGGTATTGAGCTTGCGCTTATAGGGAGGCGTATCCACGATGGATTTGCCCTCAAAGAGAATATCGCCGGAGGTCGGCGTCTCAAAGCCGCCCAGCAGGCGAAGCATGGTCGTCTTGCCGCAGCCCGAAGGGCCGAGCAGCGTTAAAAACTCGTTTTTGCGGATATAGAGGTTGATATTGGATAAAACCTCTACGCCGTCGAACTCCTTATAGACGTTTTTGAATAGGATGAGCTGGTTAGACACTTGGTTTTCCTCCCCGATAAAATAGCGCCTTTCGGCCTTAGAAACTGGGCGGTGTAGAGACCCAGATAATTTTTGCTTCGCTTCTGCCGCGGTTTTCGATGTAGTGCGGAGCAGAGGGCTTGAAATAGAACGAGCAGTTTTTCTTCAGCTTATGCCGCGCGCTCCCGATGTGCAGAATCGCCGAACCAGAGAGTACATAGCCGAATTCCTCGCCTTCATGCGGCTCATCCGGCTCTGAACTGGCGCCGGGCGCCAGCGTAAACAGGATGGGCTCCAGCTGGTTTTTCTGGGCGTTTGGGATGAGCCATAAAATGCTGGAATTCTCATCCACCTTTTCGAACATATCCGCCTCGGAAAAGACGATCTTCTCATCTGCCGTCTCGGTAAAGAACTCTCCCGGCGTCGTCCCCAGGCATTCGAGAATATCCACCAGGGTAACGATGGAAGGGGAAGTCTGGTCCCGCTCCAGCTGGGAGATGAAGCCCTTGGAGAGCTCGGCGCGGTCGGCCAGCTCTTCTTGGGTCAGGCCATATCTGAGCCGGAGACTCTTGATTTTCGCTCCGATTTTGGTGATATCCATGCGGCCTCCATAAAAGTTTCCATATATTAAACATTTGGTTTACAAATGCTAAACGAAACAGATATAATTTAATCAGAATGGAAGAGAAAAGTCAATAGATTTTTGACAAAAACCGATAAAAATTTTTGAGCAGAAAAAAAGTGCGGAATTTTCCCGGAGCAAAGGAAAATTTCCGCAATTTATATTTTTGAGAAAAAGCAGGAAAGTGCATGAAAAAGTTTAGAAATACTAAACATAAAAAGGCGCGGAGGACGAGAGGAAAAGTTAGAAGAGAAAGGCGCAGACAGCTCACAAAAATGCAAACAAAAAAGAGCGGGAAATTCCCGCTCTTTTCATTCAAACTTACGCTTTGCCGTTGCAGCCCAGAACGTTGAGCAGCTTGTGGCGAACCATCTCTTTGATGGCGGCTCTCGCCGGCTTGAGGTACTGGCGGGGGTCGAAATCAGAGGGGTTCTCGGCGAAGTGCTTGCGGACGGCAGCCGTCATCGCAAGGCGCAGGTCGGAGTCGATGTTGATTTTGCAGACGGCCATGCTGGCAGCCTGGCGGAGCATCTCTTCCGGAACGCCCAGAGCGCCGTCCATCTTGCCGCCGTATTTGTTGATCTCGTCAACAAAATCGGGGATGACGGAGCTTGCGCCGTGCAGAACGATGGGGAAGCCGGGGAGCAGCTCGCTGACTTTCTCGAGAATATCGAAGCGCAGCTGGGGCTTGGTGCCGGGCTTGAATTTATAAGCGCCGTGGCTCGTGCCGATGGCGATAGCCAGGGAGTCGACGCCCGTCTTGGAGACGAACTCGTTGACTTCTTCAGGCTGCGTATAGGAAGAATCCTCTTTCTTTACTTTGACTTCATCCTCAACGCCAGCCAGGCGGCCCAGCTCGCCCTCGACGACAACACCCCTATCGTGCGCATACTCGACGACTTTCTTGGTCAGCGCGATGTTCTCCTCGAAGGGCAGGTGCGAGCCGTCGATCATGACGGAAGTGAAGCCGCCGTCGATGCAGCTCTTGCAGGTCTCGAACGAATCGCCGTGGTCGAGGTGCAGGCAGATGGGAAGGCCGGTATCTTCGATGGCAGCTTCCACCAGCTTGGTGAGGTATACGGGCTTGGCGTAGTTGCGTGCGCCCTTGGAAACCTGAAGGATCAGCGGAGCATTTTCTTCCTTCGCCGCCTCGGTGATTCCCTGGATGATCTCCATGTTATTGACGTTGAAAGCGCCGATGGCGTATCCGCCCTCGTATGCCTTCTTAAACATCTCTGTCGTTGTAACTAATGGCATGACTTTTCCTCCTGTTTTGAAAAACTCTATACCCTTATTGTGCCATATCTTAGAAAAATATCAAGAGTTTTTGGGGAAAATCTCTGCAAGGTTTGTCTTTTTTGGGGCGCCGGGGTATAATAACCTCATGGCACCGAAAGAAGAAGCAAGCTGGCGTTTACACTTATCATGGTATCATAAAGCCAGAATATCCCAAAAGGAGCTGCAATGAAAAAAATATCCATTATCATTCCCTGTTTCAATGAGCAGGAAGTGATTGAACAGACGTATGCGCGGCTGCGCGATTTGGCTTTGCCGGAATTTGAAAAGGAACTGATTTTTATCGACGACGGCAGCCGGGATCGCACGCCGGAAATCCTGAAAAATCTGGCGGCGCAGGATGGCCAGGTGCGCGTGCTGCTGTTTGCCAAAAACTTCGGGCATCAGCCGGCTGTCTCCGCGGGCATCGCGCATTGCACGGGGGATGCGGCCGTCGTCATCGATGCGGATTTGCAGGACCCGCCCGAGCTCATCCCGGAGATGATCGAAAAATGGCAGGCGGGCAACGATATCGTCTACGGCAAGCGGGCCAAGCGCAAGGGCGAGACGGCCTTTAAAAAGCTGACAGCCTGGGGCTACTACCGCATTTTAAACATGCTGGGCGGCAGCTATATTCCAAAAGATACCGGAGATTTCCGGCTCATCGACAGAAAAGTCTGCGACTATCTGAACTCGCTTTCCGAGCACAATCGGTTTTTGCGCGGGCTGACGGCCTGGGCGGGGTTCCGTTCCTGCCCGGTGGAGTATGTGCGCGATGAGCGGGCGGCGGGAGAGACCAAGTATACCCTCAAAAAGATGTTCCGCCTGGCGGGCGACGGCATTACCGCCTTTTCGGACAAGCCCCTCAAGCTGCCGCTGTATTTTGGCGTCGCGCTGATGTGCCTCTCGCTGCTCTATCTGGCGCTGGGTATCGTGCTGGCGGCGCTCTCCATTTGGCCGGTTTACCATGTGCTGTTTGCGGTGAGCTTTGCGCTCATCTCCCTGCTCAGCATATTCCTTGGGATTATGGGCATGTATCTTGGCAGGATGTATGACGAGGCCAAGAACCGGCCGCTCTATATGATAAGAGAGAAAGTCAATTTCTAAGGCGGCAGAAGGAGGCTGTTTTGAAAGATCCGAGAATGACAAAACTGGCGGAAAACCTGGTGCGGTATTCCTGCCAGCTTGAGCCGGGGGAGAAGGTTTTGATCGAGACGTTCGACTGCCCGGATTTCGTGGCCGAGGCGCTGGTGCGCGCGGCATATGAGGCAGGTGCGCGCCCGTTTTTCCAGGCGCACCGCACGAAGATCATGCGGCAATGGCTGCTCGGGGCAGATTGGCAGCAGATTGAGCAGCTGACAGCTTGGGACGCGGCACGTATGAGCGAGATGGATGCCTATATCTCCCTGCGCGGCAACGACAACTTCATGGAGAATGCGGATATTCCGCCCGAAACAGACGATCTCTATCAGTCCATCTATTTTAAAAAGGTGCACCACGAGATCCGCGTGGCCAAAACCAAGTGGTGCGTCCTGCGCTACCCAAGCCCATCTATGGCGCAGCTTTCGGGCATGAGCACAGAGGCTTTTGAGGATTTCTATTTCGACGTCTGCAATCTGGATTACGGTAAAATGGACCAGGCAATGGAGCCGCTCAAAGAGCTCATGGACCGGACGGACCGCGTCCGGCTGGTTGGCCCGGGGACGGATCTCGGCTTTTCCATCAAGGGCATTGGGGCCATCAAGTGCGTGGGAAATAAAAATATCCCGGATGGGGAAGTCTATACAGCGCCGGTGCGGGACAGCGTCAACGGGACGATCTCGTTTAATACGCCCAGCCGCTATTCGGGCTTCACGTTCGATTCGGTTTCTCTGACGCTAAAAGACGGCAAGATTGTAAAAAGCACTTCCAACAACCCGGAGCGCATGGAGAAAATTCTGAATCTGGATGAGGGCGCGCGCTATATCGGCGAATTTGCTATCGGCGTGAACCCGCATATCAAAAAAGCCATGTGCGAGACGCTGTTCGACGAGAAAATCGTCGGCTCCATCCATTTTACGCCCGGCGCGGCCTATGAAGATGCGTTCAATGGCAACGTCAGCGCGGTGCACTGGGATCTGGTGCTCATTCAGACGCCCGAATACGGCGGCGGGGAGATCTATTTTGACGACGTTTTAGTGCGCAAAGACGGCCGGTTTGTGCTGCCCGAGCTTTCCGGGCTCAACCCCGAGAACCTGGCATAGCCTGGCGGCTGTTTTCAGGCAAAAAAGCCAAAATATCGTTTGTTTAGCGCTTGAAAATGAATCTGCGTTATACTATAATAAAAATGGACTGGCTGACGGCCAGCCGAAATTTGCTCAATTACATTTTGTCATTAAAATGTATGAAAAATTAGGAGGATATGTAACATGGCAATTAAAGTTGGTATCAACGGTTTTGGTCGTATCGGCCGCCTTGTGTTCCGTGCGACGGTTGAGAACCCCAATGTTGAAGTTGTCGCTATCAACGACCCCTTCATCGATCCCGAGTATATGGTTTATATGCTCACTTATGATACGGTTCATGGCCGTTTCAAGGGCGAAGCTTCTGCGAAAGACGGCGCGATTGTCGTCAACGGCAAGGAGATCAAGGTTTTCGCAGAGATGAATCCTGCGGATATCAAATGGGCTGACTGCGGCGCTGAGTATATCGTCGAGTCCACGGGCGCATTCACCACGACGGAGAAAGCTTCTGCGCACTTCGCCGGCGGCGCAAAGAAGGTTGTCATTTCCGCTCCTTCCTCCGATGCTCCGATGTTCGTTATGGGCGTTAACAACGACAAGTATACTTCTGATATGAAGGTTGTCTCCAACGCTTCCTGCACCACGAACTGCCTGGCTCCTCTGGCGAAAATCATCAACGACAAGTTCGGCATCGTTGAGGGCCTGATGACCACGGTTCATGCAACCACCGCAACCCAGAAGACGGTTGACGGCCCCTCCAAGAAGGACTGGAGAGGCGGCAGAGGCGCTGCTTTCAACATCATTCCTTCCTCCACGGGCGCTGCAAAGGCTGTCGGCAAGGTCATTCCTGAGCTGAACGGCAAACTGACGGGCATGGCATTCCGCGTTCCGACGGCAGACGTTTCTGTTGTCGACCTGACCTGCCGCCTGGCAAAACCCGCGACCTATGAGGAGATCAAGGCTGCAGTTAAGGCTGCTTCCGAGAACGAGCTCAAGGGCATCATGGGCTACACCGAGGATAAGGTCGTTTCTTCCGACTTCATCTCCGACGCCAGAACCTCCATCTTCGATGCAGACGCTGGTATCGCCCTGAACGACAATTTCGTCAAGCTGGTTTCCTGGTATGACAACGAGTGGGGCTACTCCAACAAAGTTGTCAACCTCATCGAGCACATGGCGAAGGTCGACGCTCAGTAAGAAAAGCAAAAAAGATAATTTGGCATATTGCCGAGTAGATATATTTTGCTTATTTGCGGCAAGGTTCCAAAAGCCTTGCCGCTTTTTTATTCGTTTGCATGTCGAATTTTATCAGAATATAAAAGCTGGAGAGAAAAATGAAAATTCTGAAAAGAGGAGCGGCGCTGCTCATTGTTCTAGCGCTCATGTTCAGCACTACTGCCTGCCAGGAGCGAAGCCTGAAAGATGCGAAAAGCTGGGAAGATGCAGTCGAAATTTGCTTGGGCAAATATGGCGTGGCTGAGTATGAAATGGAGGGAGGCTCTATTACAGTTATGATTCGAGATATAGGGCCTGCACAGCCGTTTATTGCAGATTGCTCCGCTCTGGCTTCCTGTTTCACTGCGCAGGCAGCTGGAACGAGCACATGGGAGCAAGTTGATACTCTGATGATAGGAATGCATGACGGGGGCCCTGAACATATGGTTGGAGTTCTAGGTTTATT
>CAMSSU010000035.1 GCA_947063485.1 uncultured Clostridia bacterium
TATAGAATGGAAAAGGGGTGCCTCATGAAACTGGATAGAAAACGTGTGAGAACAATATTGAAAAAGAGGGGGACGAGCTCAGAGCAGATCGCTTGGGAAATTGATTATGAGCAAAGCAAGGTTTGGCAGGCTTTGCAGGGCGAAGCGGCTTCAAGCTATTTATGCCATATGATTGCCGCTGTCTTAAACGTCCGGCTGGATTGGCTTTGCGGCCAGCAACACCGTATGCGCATGGACTATGCGACGCTTTCCCGGGCGCATGCGCTGATTATGCTGGAAATTGATGCGCGGCAGACGGCGTTGGCTGGGCTTTTCAAGCGGCATTTACGGGGCGAGGGAGAAGAGATGCGGCAAATTTTGGCATTCCAGGAGAAAGCAGAGAGACTGCTTGGGCTGGAAGAGAAAATCTGGCACCGCAAAGGTGTGAAAGAAAAGAGAATGCTGGCGCAGGAGCGAAAGAGAGCGCGGGAGCAGGGCGAGAAAACCATTGCGCCGGCAGAGGGCGAAGAGATATAATAACTTATACGATAGTTCGGCCGGCCATGCGCCGCCGTAGGAGGAGAGAGCCTTGGAGTTTCCCGTTGCACTGCAAAGTGCCATTCAGCAGTTGGCCGCCAAATACCCGATGGCGCAATTAAAAAATGCGGCGGAAGAGATCAGCCGGCGCTACCGCCAGGAGACCGGGCAGGGCAAGCGCCTGCTGAGCCAGGATTTAGAGGCGGCGGCCTATGCAATGGCCAGGATGCCTGCAACTTTTGGCGCGGTTGCTTCGGCGCTGGGATATGCTCTGGAGACCGCAGACTTTGCGCCAAAAACGCTGCTGGATGCCGGCGCCGGGACGGGCGCGGCCTGCTGGGCGGCGGATGCGCTGCTGCCTTTGCAGCGGGTTATCTGTCTGGAGCGGGAAGGAGCCATGCGCCGGCTGGGGCAGGAGCTGATGCGCAAAGGCTCGGAGGCGTTGCAAGGATCAGAGTGGCAGGCGGCGGATCTGACGGCCGCCGCGCCATTGCCAAAGGCAGAACTCGTGGTGGCCTCCTATGTTTTGGGAGAGCTTTCGCCCGCGGCGCGCATTGCGGCCCTGCAAAAGCTTTGGGAGGCGGCGGAGGGAATGCTGCTGATTGTCGAGCCGGGAACGCCAGCCGCCTTTGCGCAGATAGAGCAGGCACGCCAGATTTTGGTAGGGCAGGGAGCGCATATTGCCGCGCCCTGCCCGCACGAGCAGCCCTGCCGGCTGACTGGGCAGGATTGGTGCCATTTTGCCTGCCGCGTGCCTAGAAGCCGCCTGCATAAGCAGCTCAAAGGCGGGGAAGCGCCGTATGAAGATGAAAAATTTTCCTATTTGGCGCTGGCAAGATTTGAGGTTTGTCATAATAAATCGCGCATTTTGCGCCATCCGCAGGTTGCCAAAGGGCAAATTGGCCTAAAACTTTGCTGCGTGGATGAAAATAAAAGCATTCTGGTGAAAAAGAAAGATGGTGCGCTTTTTAAAGCCGCGCGCAAGGCAAAGTGCGGAGATGCCATCGAGCTTTGAAGAAGAAAAGCCAGCCTAAGCTCATGGCCATGTTAAGCAAAAAAAGAAAAAGCAAAAAACGGCGTTTGCGCCGTTTTTTAGCATCAGTTGCATTGCTCCTGTTCTTTTTGGATAGACTTTTAAAATACTCTGCGTTCGTAGGTCTCGCAGACGGATAGCGTGCCGTCGGTATCTTCCGGCGATTCGATGGTAATGCGGCTTGCGGCGCAGAAATTGCTCTGGTTATAGATGCAGTCTCGGGCGTTGCAGGAGATAAAATCCGAATGCGCAGGGGTATTTTCCTCGGAAAGCCCTTGTTCTTCTGCCCGAACAATGCCGGCATAGCTCGTAACTGCGTTTGCGCAGGGCAAATTGCCGCAGGCCATGGCCCGCAGGCTGCCCGGCTTTGCGAACGAATCGCAAAACGCGACGGCCCCATAGTTATTCTGGAATTTATCTACCCGCACCATGCCGCTCTCGCACTGGCCGTCTGTGTTATGCACACATTCTCTGGCCTCGCAGGTAATTTTGCTGATCAAAATAGTGTCGCCTCCTTCTTTTGAAAATTTGAGCACATGCTGTCGCTTTTGTTTGCCACATTGTCAAAGCTTTTGGGCGCACAAGGCGCAACTTTTATCGTCCTCAGCTGGCAGAAATGATCCGGCGAATTATAGATGCAGCTTTCAATCTGGCAGCGAATTACTTGGTCTTTCATAAGCAAATCCTCCTATCAACATGTTTTCAAATTTAGGTTGTGCGCGGAGAAAAAATTTAAACTTGCAATTTCTTCAAACATGCGCCGGACTGGGCATGGAAAATACTCGGTTTTTGGGAAAAATATGAATAAAAAAGAGCCGCTTGAAAATGTTTCCAGCGGCTCTTTTGTTCTAAAGTGATTTTTTACTTGACGACGATATTGACGATTTTCCCCGGGACAATGATGGTTTTGACCACCTGCTTGCCCTCGAAATAGGAGGCGAAGTGCTCCTTCACATATGCCTCCAGCTCCTCTTTGCCAAAGCTGGTGGGCACGCTGAAGCGCTCGCGCACTTTGCCGTTGATCTGCAAGGGGTATTCGATCTCCTCTTTTTGCAGCGCGCTCTCATCGAAGGTCGGGAAGGGCTGGTTGAAGATGCTGTAAACGCCGCCCATTCTCTCCCAGAGCTCCTCGGAAAAATGAGGCGCGAAGGGCGCCAGCAGCAGGAGCAGGTTTTTGCAGACGCTTCTGGCGTATTCGCCGTCCGCCGGGCCATCCATATAGCGGTACATGGCGTTGGTCAGCTCCATGAGCCGGGCAATGGCGGTGTTGAAGGAGAAGGCCTCGATATCTGCGCTGACGCTCTTAATCGTGCCGTGCAGGACGAAATCCACATCCTTTTCCTCTTTGCCTTTTTCTTTTTTGCCCTCTGCGGCGATGGCGCGGTCTACCAGGCGCTCGACGCGCTCCAGGTATTTATGCACAGACTTGATGCCGCCGTCGCTCCAGGGGCCGCCCTCGATATACGAGAAACCAAAGCCCAGATACATGCGGAAGGCATCCGAACCGAATTTGTTGACGTAATCATCCGGCGAGATGACATTGCCGCGGGATTTGCTCATCTTTTCGCCGTCCGGCCCCAGAATAGTTCCCTGGTGCACCAGAGAGGCGAAAGGCTCGTCGAAATTCAGATAGCCCATATCCCGGAACGCTTTGGTGAAGAAGCGGGCATAGAGCAGGTGCATGCAGGCATGCTCTGCGCCGCCGATGTACTTATCCACAGGCAGCAGTTCGTTGATGATGGCGGGGTTCCAGGCCATTTCGTCATCCTTATTGTCCGGATAGCGCAGGTAGTACCAGGAGGAGCAGACGAAGGTATCCATGGTATCCGCATCCCGCCGGGCAGGTGCGCCGCACCTAGGGCAGGTTACATTCATAAAGCCATCGTGTTTTGCCAGAGGGGAAGTGCCGTCCGGCGTGAAATCCACATCGTAGGGCAGGCGGACGGGCAGATCCTCTTCAGGCACGGGCACATCGCCGCAGTGCGGGCAGTGGATGATCGGGATGGGAGCGCCCCAATAGCGCTGGCGGGAGATGAGCCAGTCCCGGAGGCGGTAGTTGACCTTGGGGCCGCCTTTGCCCTGGGCTTTGAGGTTTTCCAGCATGGTTTTGCGCGCTTCTTCCACGCCCATGCCGTCCAGGTTTTGGCTGTTCACCAGCACGCCGTAGCCCGTATAGGGGAGGGAATCATCCTCGCCCTCCTTTTTCGCTTTGATGACGCGCTCGATGGGCAGGTTATATTTGGTTGCAAAGGCAAAGTCCCTCTCGTCGTGCGCAGGAACAGCCATGACCACGCCCGTTCCATAGCTGGCCAGCACATAATCCGCCGCCCAGATGGGAACTTTGCGGCCGTTGACCGGGTTGATGGCGTAAGCGCCGGTAAAGACGCCCGTCTTTTCCCGGGTCGTGGAGAGGCGATCGATCTCCGTCGCCTTGGCGGCATATTCCTGATATTCTTTGACGGCCTGCTTTTGCTCCGGCGTCGTGATTTCCTCGATGAGCGGGTTTTCCGGCGAGATGACGACATAGGTGCAGCCATAGAGTGTATCGGCGCGGGTGGTGAAAACGGTAAACTCGCCGCCCTTTTCCAGCTGGAAGGTAACTTCGCCGCCCACGGATTTGCCGATCCAGTTTTTCTGCATGAGCTTGGTCTTTTCCGGCCAATCCAGCTTCTCCAGGCCGGAGAGCAGCTCCTCCGCATAGTCCGTGATTTTGAAGAACCACTGGGTCAGATGCTTGCGGGTAACCGTGGAATGGCAGCGCTCGCAAGCGCCTTCTACTACCTGCTCGTTTGCCAGAACCGTCTGGCAATGGGGGCACCAGTTGACCGGCGCGGCCTTGCGGTAGGCCAGGCCCTTTTTATACAGCTGCAAAAAGCACCACTGCGTCCATTTGTAGTAATCGGGCAGGCAGGTCTTGATCTCGTAATCCCAGTCGAAGGAGGCGCCCATGGCTTTGAGCTGGCCCTCCATCGTCTCGATATTGGCAAGAGTGGAATCCTCCGGGTGGATGCCCGTCTTGATGGCGTAGTTTTCCGCCGGCAGGCCGAATGCGTCAAAGCCCATCGGGTGGAACACATTGAAGCCCTTCATGCGCAGATAGCGCGCGTAGGTATCTGCCAGGCTGTAGTTATACCAGTGCCCGGCATGAAGCTTGGCGCCGGAAGGATAGGAGAACATCTCCAAGACGTATTTTTTGGGCTTATCGCTGTGCTTATCGAACTTGTACAGATTCGTCTCTGCCCATTTTTTCTGCCACTTTTTTTCAACCTCAGGTAAATTCAACGCTTTGGCTCCTTTTCTATCGATAGATATTATAGCTCTCTTTTTTCCTGCTATGCCTTTGCCGCCCTTTTATTGCCGGCGAAACGCTGGAAAAATGAAAAAATCGCCCCTTGCTAAAGAGACGAAAACTTCCGCGGTACCACTCTTTTTCCGCCCGAGGGCGGCGCTTTTTTTCTGCGCATCTTTGCGGTGAGTTCCTCTGGGCATTCCTGCCGGCTTTTCAGCCTGGAGCCGGCTCTCTTGAAGGGACGATCCAAAATACTGTTCCGCTGCGCCAATCCGATATATTCTATCTTCTAAAATATAGCTCAAGGCAGAAAAAAAGTCAATGCAAAAGGCCTGTTATTTGGCGCGATCGTTACGTTTTTTTGAATTTAAAACAAAAAAAGTTGAAGCAAATGGGTGGGTGTGATATAGTATATCCGTTAGATTATGCTAGATCGTTTGCATCTGTTAGGTTAGCCCAGATAGTGGGCGCGGGGATCAGATGCCCCCGAAAGAAAGGTGACTGTTTTATGGAATTTGGCAAGGGTATCGGCGTTGCAGTCCCGGAGATTCTCATTCCGGATGAAAAGACAAACATGCGCAAATGGGCGGTGATCGCTTGCGATCAGTTCACCCAGAACCAGCAATACTGGAATGATGTTGAGCGCTTTGTAGGCAGCAGCCCTTCCGCGCTGCATGTGATGCTGCCCGAAATTTACCTGGATACTCCCGAAAAGGCGGAGCGCATCGCCTCTGCAAAAGAGATCATGCGCAGCTATATCGAAGACGGCGTGCTCAACCTGCTGCCGCCCGGTTTTATTCTTGTCGAGCGCTATATTGACGGCGTCGTCAGAAAAGGGCTGATGGTCAACGTCGATCTGGAGGAGTATGAGAACGAGCCATATAAAACCCCGGTGGTGCGCCCCAGCGAGGAAGTGATCACCGAGCGCATTCCGCCCAGAATCGAGATCCGCAACGGCGCGGATATCGAAATGCCGCACATCATGCTTTTGATGGACGATAAAAACAAAACCGTCATCGAGCCGGTCTGGCAGAAGAAGGAATTTTTCCCCAAGGTTTACGACTTTGAGCTGATGATGAACGGCGGCCGCATTACGGGCTACTTCATCAACAATAAGGAGACCGAGCACGAGATCATGCAGGCGCTGGCGGCGCTGCCCCTGAAGGACGGCATGCGTTTCTGCGTGGGCGACGGCAACCATTCCCTGGCCACGGCCAAGGCCGTCTGGGAGCAGGCAAAAGAGCGGCTCACGCCCGAGCAGAGAGCGGAAAGCCCGCTGCGCTATGTGCTTTGCGAGCTCTTAAATATTTACGACGAGGGGCTGACGATTAAGCCCATTCATAGGACGATCTCTGGGCTGAATACATCTAAGTGTGTGCAGTATATCGTGGATCGGCTCAACGCCTCGGGCGCGGATGCGCGGCTGGTCTTTTCCAGAAGAAAGCCCAATCTGCAGCAGAGCGACGCGGCGCAGACGATCTTCTTCTCCAGCAAAGACAGCGCAGGCAGAATCGAGATCTATTCGCCGACTTCTTCCATGATCGTGGAAGAGCTTCAGCCGGTTTTAGAAAACTTCATCCGGGAGTTCCCGTCCTGCAAGCTGGAATATGTGCATGGCGACGAAGAGCTGGAAGAGCTGACTCGGCAGTACGATACGCTGGGCTTCATCATGCCGGCCATGGAGAAAGAGACGTTCTTCGATACGCTGGCGGGCTTTGGCGTTCTGCCCAAAAAGAGCTTTTCGCTGGGCGAGGCGAAGGATAAGAGATACTATCTCGAATGCCGCCTGATCGCAAACCTGCCCAAGGAAGAAGAGCAGGAGGAGCAGGAGCCGCAGCAAAATACCGAGCTGGAAGAAGATGAATTTGAGAGCGCGGAATTTACGGCGACCAAAAGAAGAGGCTACCGCATCCGGCAGGAGTTTGCCGATGATGCGCTGGAAGTAGAAGAGCTGACAGATTCCGAAGAGGAGTAGAGAAATGGCGATTACCGTCGCGAAGTTTGGGGGAACTTCCCTTGCAAACACAAAGCAGATTTTAAAGGTCAAAGAGATTATACAGGCGGATGAACACCGCAGATATGTCGTCCCATCGGCGCCGGGCAAGCGCACGCCGGATGATGAGAAAGTGACGGATCTGCTGTATTTATTGCAGCGTTCTGCGGAATATGGGCATGACTATGAGATGGTCTACAATAAAATCCGCACGCGGTTTACCGAGATCCGCGATGGCCTTGGGCTGAATATCAAAATCGAGGAATATCTGAAAGAAATTCTGGAAAAGATTCTGGCCGGGGCGGATGCGGACTATGCCGCCAGCCGGGGCGAGTTTCTAAACGGCCTGCTTTTGGCAGATCTGCTGGGATATGAATTTATCGATGCGGCGGAAGTCATTTTCTTCGATAAGCGCGGCAAATATGATGCGGCGCAGACGATTTCCGCGCTCTCAAAGCGCCTGAAGGACTGCCCCCGGGCAGTGATTCCGGGCTTTTACGGCAGCATGAGCGATGGCAGCATCAAGACGTTCTCCCGGGGCGGCTCGGACGTAACCGGGGCGATTGTCGCGGCGGCGGCCGGCGCAGATCTCTATGAGAACTGGACGGACGTCTCCGGGTTCTTCATGGCCGATCCGCGCATTGTCAAACAGGCGCGCAAAATCGATACGATCACCTATAAAGAACTGCGGGAGCTCTCCTATATGGGCGCTTCCGTGCTGCACGAGGATTCGATTTTCCCCGTCTATCAGGCGGCGATTCCCATCAACGTGCGCAACACCAACGAGCCGGAGGCACCGGGCACGATGATCCTGCCCACCGTCGAAGAGGACGAGGGCGGGCGCGTAACGGGCATCGCGGGCAAGAAGCATTTTACCGTGCTGACCATCGAGAAAAACGGCATGAATGCCGAACTCGGGTTTGGCAGGAGAGTGCTGGCGTGCATCGAAAAATACAGCATTCCCTTTGAGCACATGCCTTCCAGCATCGATACGCTTTCGGTTGTGCTGGAAGACAGCCTGGTCAAAGACAGCATCAGCGATATTATCGACGATATTCACCGCGTCTGCGAGCCGGACAGCGTGGAAGTCGTCGGCCATATTGCGCTGATCGCGACGGTGGGCCGCGGTATGGTCAGCAACGTCGGCACGGCGGCGACGCTGTTTACGGCGCTGGCAGACGCGGGCATCAACGTGCGGATGATCGATCAGGGCTCCAGCGAGATGAACATCATTGTCGGCGTTTCCAACGATGATTTCGAGCGCGCGCTCAACGCCATTCACGATGCGTTCGTCCAAAAAGAGGCGCAGGGAAGATGATTGGAAACTCTGTGCAGGCGATTATCGGGATTTTTCTCATGCTTGCTCTGGGCTACTTTTTGGCGGCCAAGGGGATTGCAACGGAGAAAGCCCAGGCGATGATGGGCAAGCTGCTCATCGATTTTGCCGTACCCTGCACGGTCATCAGCTGTTTCCAAAACCGATTTTCATTGGAACAAATAGGAGAGCTGCAAACCTTGGCGGTTGTAGCTGTGATTACCATCTTGGGCTGCCTCGTCGCGGCCCTTTTGTGGTCTTTCGTGGTGCGCATTCCGGCCGGGCGGCGGGGTGTTTTTACCGTCATGGCATCGCTTTCCAACGCGGGCTTTATCGGCCTTCCCACGGCGGCCGCGGTTTTTGGCGAGCAGGGCCTTTCCAGCTCGCTGATGTATTTCATCGTCGGAACCATCGTGGGCAACAGCATCATCCTGCCCTGGATTCAGAAAGATGCGGCCGCGACCAGGGGAGTTCCCATGGGCGGCAGCCTTTGGGAGACGGCCAAGAAGATTTTTACCGGGCCGCCGATCGTCGCGCTCATTCTTGCCATGATTTTGCTGGTTTTGCGCATCAAGCTGCCCAAATTCATCATGGTGGCGGTGGACGGCGTCGCGGATATGACCAGCGGGCTTTCGCTGATCTATACGGGCACGGTTGTCTATGAAGTGGGCTTTCAAAATTTCAGGCCGGAAAAAGGGCTGATTTGGGCGGTGCTGTTCCGGCTGGTTTTCAGCACGGCGCTGACGCTGGCAGTCTCTTTGGCCTTTGGGCTTACGGGTGTGGATTTGCAGGTAACTGTGCTGATGTCGGCGCTGCCCAGCCCGATTTTCCCCGTAACAGCCTGCCGGACGCTGGAAGTGAACGCGGCGTATTCCGCCAAGCTGCTGATGTATACGTTAATTGGATCTTTTGTAACGCTGCCCCTTGCCATGGCAGTGGTGAATATATTTTAGGAGAGACGCTATGAGCAAAGTGAGAAGAATATTCGTCGAGAAAAAAGAGGGTTACGATGTCGCCGCCCAGGGCGCGCTGGCGGATTTTCGCGAAAATCTCTTTTTGGACAGCCTCGAGGGTGTCCGCATTGTTTTGCGCTACGATATTGAGGGCATCGCCGAGGAGGATTACGAAAGCACCATCGAAAATGTGTTCTCCGAGCCCGCGGTGGACAAGGTCTACCGCGAAGTTCTGCCCGTCCGTCAGGGTGAGATTGCCTTTGGCATGGAATATCTGCCCGGGCAGTATGACCAGCGGGCGGATTCCGCGGCTCAGTGCGTGCAGCTGCTGCTGAGGAAACAGCGCCCGGAGATTGCCACGGCGACCATCTACCTGCTTTCGGGCGATCTCACGGCGGAAGAAGTTGAGAAGATCAAACAATACGTCATCAACCCGGTGGATTCCAGAGAGGCTTCTTTGGAAAAGCCCGAGACGCTGGCGCTCCAGCTGACGATTCCGACCAAAGTCGAGACGGTGAACGGCTTTATTTCCATGGATGATGAGCAGACTGCCGCATACTGCCAGGAGAACGGCTTTGCCATGAGCGCGGCGGATCTCATCTTCACCCGGGATTATTTCAAAAAAATTGGCCGCAACCCGACGATTACCGAGCTCAAGGTTGTGGATACCTATTGGTCGGATCACTGCCGGCACACGACGTTCCAGACCAAGCTGACGGACGTGCAGTTTGAAGAGGGGCCGGTGGGCGCGAAAATCCAGGAAGTTTATGAGGATTATCTGGCGGCCAGAAAAGAAGTTTACGGCGATCGGGATAAGCCCGTCTGCCTGATGGATATGGCGACGATCTACCCCAAGCTCGCCAAAAAGCGCGGCGGAATGCAGGGGCTGGACGAGAGCGAGGAGATCAATGCCTGCTCCATCGAGCATAAACTGCGCACGGACAAGGGCGACCGGGATTACCTGGTGATGTTCAAAAACGAGACGCACAACCACCCGACGGAGATTGAGCCGTTCGGCGGCGCGGCGACCTGCTTGGGCGGCGCGATCCGCGATCCGCTCTCCGGCCGGAGCTATGTTTACCACGCCATGCGCGTGACAGGCAGCGGCGATCCCCGGGAGAGCACGGCAGATACCATGGAATACAAGCTGCCCCAGCGCAAGATCACCCGGGAAGCGGCGGCGGGATATTCCTCCTACGGCAACCAGATTGGCCTGGCCACCGGGCTGGTAAACGAGGTCTACCACCCGGGCTATAAGGCAAAACGCATGGAGATTGGCGCGGTCGTGGCCGCGGCGCCCAAGGAGAACGTGCGCCGGGAGCGCCCGGAGGAGGGGGACGTCATCGTCCTCATTGGCGGGCGGACGGGCCGGGATGGCATTGGCGGCGCAACGGGCAGCAGCAAGGCACACGACGAAAAATCCACCGCGGAATGCGGCGCAGAAGTGCAAAAGGGCAATCCGCTGACCGAGCGCAAATTGCAGCGGCTGTTCCGCAACCCGGATTTCACGCGGCTGGTTAAGCGCTGCAACGACTTCGGTGCCGGCGGCGTTTGCGTCGCCATTGGCGAGCTGGCAGACAGCCTGGATATTGACCTCGACAAGGTGCCCAAGAAATACGAGGGCCTGGATGGCACGGAGATCGCCATTTCCGAATCTCAGGAGCGCATGGCGGTTGTCGTCGCGGCGGGAGATGTGGAGAAAGTGCTGGCCGAGGCGGATAAGGAGAACCTGGAGGCGACGGTTGTGGCCGTCGTAACGGACAGCGGCAGGATGCGCATGCTCTGGAATGGGCAGACTATTGTGGATATTGAGCGGGAGTTCCTCAATACCAACGGCGCAACGCAGTATGCCAGCGCGCTGGTCGCTAATTCCGAGACCAAGGGCATGTTCGACGAGCCGGCGGCAGCCGAGACGCAGGATTTTGAGCAGACACTGCTGGCGCTGCTCTCGGATCTGAATATTTGCAGCCAGAAAGGGCTGCTGGAGCGGTTTGACTCGACGATTGGCGCCAACACTGTGCTCATGCCGCTGGGCGGCAAAAAGCAGTTGACGCCCATTCAGACGATGATCGCCAAGATTCCCGTGCTGGACGGCATGAGCAAAGATGCCACGATGCTAAGCTTCGGGCTGGACCCGTATCTGCTCTCGCAGAGCCCCTTCCACGGCGCGGTATTTGCCATCCTAAACTCGGTGGCCAAGCTGGTGGCGGCAGGCGGAGAGTATCAGAACGCCTGGCTGACGCTTCAGGAATATTTTGAGCGGATGGGCGGGCCCGAGAAATGGGGCAAGCCGGTTTCGGCATTGCTGGGCGCGATGTATGCGCAGCAGGGGCTGGGCATTGCGGCCATTGGCGGCAAGGATTCCATGTCCGGCACATTCCGGGATATTTCGGTTCCGCCGACGCTCTGCTCTTTCGCGCTGACGGTGGCCGGCATGGAGCATATCATCTCCACCGAGTTCAAAAAACCGGGCAATCATGTTTATCTGCTGGATATCGATCTCGACCCGGTCTGCCTGCCGGTGTTCGAGGATGTGAAGGAGAAATACAGCGCGTTCTCTGCGCTGGTCAAAGAAGGAAAAGTTGCGGCGGCCTATGCCGTCGAGCGGGGCGGCATGCTGGCGGCGCTGGCAAAGATGGCCATGGGCAACGGGATTGGCGTGCGCATTGACGACCAGGTGCGCATGGCGCAGCTTTGCCGCAAACTCTACGGCGCGATTTTGTTCGAGAGCGCGGAGGAACTGCCCGGCTACCAGAAGATCGCGGATCTGACGGCGGATGGCGCAATCTCCTATCAGGGCAGCAGCGTTTGCCTGGAAAAATGCGAAGAGGCGTTCCGCTCACCGCTGGAGAAGGTGTTCCCCAGCAAGACGGTCCAGGGAGATTTGGCGGCGGAAGTTCCGCTCTGCACCCAGAGGGCAGCGAAGAAAGCCAAGCTGAGCGTGGCAAAGCCGCATGTCGTCATCCCGGTGTTCCCAGGGACAAACTGCGAATACGATTCCAAAGATTTCTTCCAGCGCGCCGGCGCCACGGCGGAGACGGTGATCATCCGCAACCTGACGCCCCAGGCCGTGGAGGATTCCATCGCGCGGCTGGTTCGGGAAATTGAGAACAGCCAGATCATCATGCTGCCCGGCGGTTTCTCGGGCGGCGATGAACCGGATGGCTCGGGCAAGTTTATCACGGCAGTCTTCCGCAACCTGCTGGTCTCCGAGGCGGTGATGAACCTGCTGAAAAAGCGCGACGGCCTCATGCTGGGCATTTGCAACGGCTTCCAGGCGCTCATCAAGCTGGGGCTGGTTCCCTACGGCGAGATTCGCCCCATGGGTGAGGACAGCCCGACGCTGACGTTTAACAACATCGGCCGCCATGCTTCCTGTCTGGTGAACACGCGGGTAAGCTCGGTGAAATCGCCTTGGCTGGCAAACGTCAATGCGGGAGACGTGCATACCATTGCCATTTCCCACGGCGAGGGCCGCTTCACCTGCACGCCGCAGGAGTTGCAAACGCTCATCGCGAACGGCCAAATTGCGACGCAGTATTGCGATGAGAAGGGCGAGGTCGGCATGGATATTGCAGTCAACCCCAACGGCGCTTACTGCGCGGTGGAGGGGCTGCTCTCCCCGGATGGCCGGGTGTTCGGCAAGATGGGCCACAGCGAGCGCTATACGGACGGCCTGCTGCGCAATGTCCCGGGCGAGAAGGACCAGGGGCTGGCAAGAGCCGGAGTGGAATATTTCCTGTAGGGCGCTGCGCCTAACTCAATAGTAAACGGCCTGGAAAACCAGGCCGTTTTTATGGCTGCAAAACTGTTTTGGGTAGAGGAGAGAGCATATGGATTTTTTGGTGATCTGCCTGTTTTTAAGCATGATCGCTTTCCGGAAGCAAACGCACGAAGACTATCTTTCCCTCGGTTCTTTTACGGCGCTCAAAGGATTTATGGCGATGGTGGTTGTGTTTCATCATTTGGCGCAAATAATGCCCGAGGAAGGATATTGCTTCCGTTTGTTTACAGATATCGGCCCGTATGCCGTGGCTGTCTTTTTCCTGCTCTCGGGATTCGGGCTGTCCACACAATTCCGGGCCAAGGAGAAAGCTTATTTTGATGGGTATTTCAAAAAACTGCTGTTAAAAATTGTGGTGCCTTATCTTGTGATGAACCTCATCTACTATTTTTTCCGCGGCATCGTTTTGGGAGAAGGGCTGACGCTTGCCTCTATTTTAAGCGACGCATCCAGGGGAGTTACGCTGGTAACCCATTCCTGGTTTATCATCGCTATTTTGCTGTTTTATACGGCGTTTTATCTTTGTTTTCGGGGATGCAGAAACAGCTGGCTCGCAAATATTTCGATTTATCTGCTGGTGTTCGCCTATGTCTGCGCCTGTAAAAGGCTGGAGTTTGGATATTGGTGGTATCAGTCGTCCTTGGCGTTTGGCGTGGGCGTCACATGGGGCTGCTATCAGGATAGGCTGGGGGAGCCAATCAGAAAAAGCTATCCGGCCATTTTATACGCTGGCGCACTGCTGCTCTGGGCGATGATCCGGCCTATGAGCTTCGAGGCGCATGTGCTCATCGCGCTATTGCGCACGGCGCTGTTTGCTGTTTTGGCTGTGCTCATCGGCCGCAAGGCGAAATATGATTTCCGCCCGCTGGAATTTTTAGGGAAGCGCTCGCTGGAGATCTATATGGTGCAGGGGCTTGTGATGCTCCTTTTGCGCAGCGATCTCTGCTATATCAAAAGCGATTTCTGGTATGCGGCGGCCGCGGTTGCCGGCAGTGTTTTGCTTGGATGCCTGCTGCATCTGCTGTTTGCAGCGATGCGGAAAGCAAAGAAGAAAGAAGCATCGTAATAGGAGAGCAGGGCATCCTCCTCGAGCGGCTTGTTTCCGTCTATATATGTTCTCGCTATTATCACCAAGCCAGATCGGAAGAGCACACGTCTGAACT
>CAMSSU010000036.1 GCA_947063485.1 uncultured Clostridia bacterium
CAAATTTACGTTTCGCGTATCTCCGTCGAAGCGTGAAGGATAACTTAATGTAGATATTCTTTTTCATCTGTTTTTATGATTAGGAGTCTTGCTTTTTTCGTTTTTCCGGAGGTGTTTATGAAGCATCAAAGCAGCTGGCGGCTTGCCGGCGAATTGCTCAAGGGCTTGCGCCGCTATCTTTTCTTAGGCGCCTTTTCCGTGCTCTGCGGCACGGTTCTTTCCTATCTTATTCCGCTGGTTTCCAGCTTTACCATCGACTATGTGATCGGAGGCCAGGCTCCTTCCCTGCCCTTCTTTCTCGAATCCCTGGCGCAGAGTTTTTCGGATAGGGAGATGCTGGCTGGCAACCTCGCCATCTGTGCTGTCGTTTTAGTTGCTCTCACCTTGCTTAACGGTCTTTTCGCTTTTCTGCGCAACCGCAGCATCGCGCAGGTTTCCGAGGGGGTCGCCAAAACCCTGCGGGATAAGCTTTACGCGCATTTGCAGGAGGTTCCCTATGATTACCATAAGCACGCCTCCACGGGCGATCTAGTGCAGCGCTGCACTTCAGACGTGGATATGGTGCGCCGCTTTATCGGCATGCAGCTGCTGGAGATCGTCCGCGCGCTGACCATGGTCAGCGTCGCTGCTGTCTTCATGTTCTCCATTCATCCGCAGATGGCGCTGATCTCAATGTCCACTTTTCCCTTCCTCTGCATCATCTCGTTTGTCTACTATAAAAAAGTGCGCAAATACTTCGCCTATTCCGACGAGGCCGAAGGAGAACTTTCCACTACACTGCAAGAAAACCTCACAGGCGTGCGCGTCGTTCGCGCATTTGGGCAGCAAAAAAATGAGATGGAGCAGTTCACAGAGAAAAACCGCGCCTATAAAAACATCACAGCCAAGCTCAACACCCTGCTCGGCGTCTATTGGGGCGGAACAGACGGCCTCATCTATCTCCAGATCGGCATTTCCACGCTGGCAGGTGTGTATTTCGCCGTAACAGGCAATTTCAGCCTGGGCAACGTTTTGGTTTTCACTACTTACACCGATATGCTCGCCTGGCCCGTCCGGCAGCTGGGCCGCATTCTCTCGGATTTGGGCAAAGCCGGCGTCTCTCTGGGCAGGCTTGACGAGATTCTCTCTGCCGAGCCCGAAAAAGAGCCGGGGCAGGCGCTGACTCCGGAGATTTCCGGCAACATCGAGTTTGAGCACGTCTGCTTTGGCTATGATCGCTATGACGATGTGTTAAAAGATATCAGTTTCTCCGTCAAAGCCGGGCAGACCATCGCCATTCTCGGCTCAACCGGCTCGGGCAAGACCTCTCTCGTGCAGCTCATGCAGCGCCTCTACCCTTGCACTTCAGGCCGAATCCTCATTGACGGCGTCAACGTGAACGATATCGAGCACAAGCATCTGCGCAAAAACATCGGCATCGTTCTGCAGGAGCCCTTCCTCTATTCCCGCACGATACTGGAAAATATCCGCATGGCCGCGCCGAGTGCCAGCAATGAGGAGGTCTACTCGGTGGCAAAGGCCGCTGCAATCCACGATGTCGTCCAGCGCTTTGATTCAGGCTATGATACGGTCGTGGGCGAACGAGGCGTTACCCTCTCGGGCGGCCAGCAGCAGCGCGTGGCCATCGCCCGGACGCTCATGCAAAACGCCCCCATTTTGATTTTCGACGATTCCATGAGCGCCGTAGATACCGAGACAGACGCCGCCATTCGCTCGGCTCTGGCCTCCATCCGCGGCACCTGCACCACCTTCATCATCTCTCACCGCATCACGACACTGCGGGAATCCGACCACATCCTCGTGCTGGAAAACGGCCGGCTGGTGCAGCAGGGAACGCACGATCAGCTGATGGCGGAGGACGGCATGTACCGCCGGATTGCCGAAATTCAAAGTATGCAGAAACAAAGCGGCCAGAAAGGAGAGGGCGTATGAGCAGCCTTCACGAACAGGAATTTTCAGAAAAAATAGATATGAGCCTTTGGAAGCGGCTGATCTCCTACGCCTGGCGCTCCAAGGGTCTGGTGATGTTCAGCGTCTTTTCCCTGATTTGCGTGGCGCTTGTGGATATCGCCTATCCGCTTTTCAACAAATATGCCATCGACCATTTTATTACACCTGGCACCACCGATGGCCTGGGCTGGTTTTTTGCGGCCTATGTTCTGGCCGTCGCTTTGCAGAGCATCGGCGTCATGTGCTTCGTTTCGGGCGCAGGCAAGCTGGAAATGCAGATATCCTATGATATTCGCCAGGATGTCTTTCTCAAGCTGCAAACGCTCTCCTTCTCCTTCTACGATAAGACAGCGGTTGGCTACCTCATGAGCCGCATGATCAGCGATGTCGCCCGGCTTTCCGAGATGATCGCCTGGAGCCTGGTAGATGTGCTCTGGGCTCTCAGCTTTGTCGCTGGGTGCATGGCGGCAATGTTTTCCCTGAATTGGCAGCTGGCGCTCATCGCCCTCTGCGTCATCCCCGTTCTCGCCGTTCTATGCCTCTATTTCCAGAAGAAAATTCTCAAATGCCAGAGGGAGGTGCGCAAGACCAACTCCCGCATCACCGGCGCGTTCAACGAGGGGATCATGGGCGCTATGACGACCAAAACTCTCGTGCGCGAACAGGCCAACCTGGAAGATTTTCAGGAGATTACCACGACCATGCGCAAGGTATCCATCCGCTCGGCGGTGCTCTCGGCTGTTTTCATGCCCATCGTCATGCTGCTCAGCTCTGTGGGCACGGCGCTGGCCCTATACCGCGGCGGCCAGGAGGTTTTGCTTGGCCTCATCGGTTTTGGCACGCTCTCTGCCTTCCTTTCCTATACCACCCAGCTCTTTGATCCCATCCAGCAGCTGGCCAGAATTTTGGCAGAGTTTCAAAGCGCACAGGCGGCGGCAGAACGCGTGCTCTCTCTGCTGGATACGCCCCTCGAAATCACGGATACGCCTGAAGTTGAGGAGGTCTTTGGCGATAGTTTCCATCCCAAGCAGGAAAACTGGCCAAAGCTGCATGGCGATGTTACCTTTGAGAATGTTGTGTTCCACTATATCCCCCAGGAGCAGATTCTCTCCAACTTCAATCTGCATGTTCCCGCGGGCAAGAGCATCGCGCTGGTCGGAGAAACGGGCGCAGGCAAAAGCACGATTATCAACCTCATTTGCCGCTTCTATGAGCCCACTTCCGGCCGCATCTTAATCGACGGTGTGGATTACCGGGAGCGCTCACAGCTTTGGTTACAGCGCAATTTAGGCTATGTGCTCCAATCTCCGCACCTTTTTTCGGGCACAATCCGGGATAACATCCGCTATGCCAAAAAAGACGCTTCGGATGCGGAAGTGCGCAGAGCCGCGCAGATGGTGCATGCCGAGCAGTTCATCCTGGAGCAGGAGCATGGCTACGATACCGAGGTTGGCGAAGGCGGCATCCGCCTTTCCACGGGCCAAAAACAGCTTATCTCCTTCGCGCGGGTTATCCTGGCAGATCCCCGCATCTTTGTATTAGACGAGGCAACTTCCTCTATCGATACGCAGACCGAGCAGCTCATTCAGCAGGCGATCACCACGGTTCTGCAAGGACGCACCAGCTTTATCGTCGCCCACCGGCTTTCCACGATCCGCAATGCCGATCTCATTTTGGTCATCGGCGATGGCGGCATCGTCGAGCAAGGAACGCACGAGCAGCTGCTGGAGAAAAAAGGCGCCTATTATCAGCTCTATTCCCAGCAGTAGAAATCTCCAAAATAAAAAGGGCCAAGGCATTCGCCTTGGCCCTTTTCTTCTGTTTACTTTGTAAAGAGAGCGTGGATCTTGGGCATCAGCTCACTGGGCTTTAGGTGCTGCGGGCATTCTGCTTCGCAGGCATGGCAGCCGATGCAGGCATCTGCCTTGACTTCCGTATCCATATAGTTTTTGCGGACCTCTTCAAACTCATAGATGGCCGTATTGTTGTATTTGTTGATCAGGCTTGGGATATTCAGTCCCGCCGGGCAGGGCATGCAGTATGCGCAGCGCGTGCAGGGCACCAGCGCCTTGGCATCGTAAATCTGCTTGGCCTTGGCCATGATGCCGCGCTCCTCTTCTGAGAGCTTGCCTGCCGAGGATGCCTCTGCAAACTCGATATTCTGCCTTAACTGCTCCAAATTGCTCATGCCCGAGAGCACAACGCCAACCTCCGGCATATCCCAGAGGAAATCCAGCGCCGCCTGAACGGGATCTTTGCCTTCGAACATCTCTTTAACATCCTTTGGCGGCGTGGCCAGCCGGCCGCCCAGCAACGGCTCCATAATCGCAACGCCCATGCCCTTCTGCGCCGCATATTTCAGACCCTCAATGCCCGCCTGATAATTGGTATCGATATAGTTGAGCTGAATCTGGCAGAATTCCCAGCCCTCGTATCCATCGACAATCTGCCGAAACGCCTCCAGCTTATCGTGGAAAGAGAATCCGATATGGCGGATTTTTCCCGCCGCGCGGGCCTGCTCCATCTTTGCGCACAGATTGAATTTCTGCACTTTATTCTCCCAGCGATCTGCATCCAGAGCATGCAGCAAATAGAAATCGATATAATCCACGCCCAGCCGCTCCAGCTGCTCATCCAGGTATTTATCAAAATCTTCTTCTTTTTCTATCAGCCAAACCGGGCTCTTGCTGGCGATAAACGGCCTGGGCAGTCCGCTCTCCCGCAGTGCAATGCCCAGAGAAACCTCGCTCTGCCCGCCGTGATAGGGATACGCCGTATCGAAGTAGTTGACCCCTTTTTCCAGTGCCAGCTTCACCATCTCGTTTGCCGCCGCCTGATCGATATCCTTAGAATTTCCCTCTTCGCTTGCCGTGGGCAGCCGCATCATGCCCAGCGAAAGCGCCGAGACCATCTCTCCCGTCTTGCCATACTTTCTGTACTGCATTTTGTTCCTCCTCTACCTTTCCTTTATTAACAACAAATCCAGTGTAACCGATAAAGCACACTTTAAGTCAAGCGGTATTTCCTTTTCCCTTCTTTATTTTTATTCTAACACGCTCCGCTTTCCGGCACAAGCGCAAGGCTCCTCCAATAAAAAAAGCGGGAGTCCCTCTCCCGCCTTTTTGGTTATTTTGCCGGAAATTTCTGCTGTCTCATCCAAATCCGCATCACAAGCCGATGCGGCAAAAGCTTCGTAAAAAACACCTGCATCTTGATTTTGAACCCGTGGATGGAGACATCTTTTCCCCTCTTCATATCCTTTAGCGCCGTTGCAACCACGTCCTCCGGCTGGTAGACGGCATTGAAGTAGGTGATGACCTTTTCGCTCTGCGTCTCGGCGCGGTCGAAAAATTCGGTATTCACCCACCCAGGGCAAATGGCCATCACCCGAATGCCCCTTGGACGCAGTTCCAGATTCAGCGCTCTGGAATGGCTCAAAACAAATGCCTTGGTGGCACCGTAAATATTGATATAGGGAACGGGCTGGAAAGAGGAAAGCGAATCCAGCTGGTAGATCTCCCCGCCGCGCCCCATATAGGGCAGCGTCAGCGCCGTCATGCGCACAAGTGCCTTGCAGTTCAAATCGATCATGCCCATCATATCTTCGAGCGCAATTTCAGAGAAATGGCCGAATTTTCCGTATCCGCTGCAATTCACCAAAACGGCAACCTCGGGGTTTTCTTTCTCCAGCGCCTGAGCATATTGTTCAAAGCTCTGCTCCTTTGTGAGATCCAGCGCCAGCGCCCGGATGGGAATGCGAACCTCGTCGGCCAGCTCTTTGAGCCTTTGCTCTCTTCGGGCAATCGCCCAAATCTCATCCAGTTCCTCCTGCTGGGCCAATTGCCGAACAAACTCCCTGCCCATGCCGGAAGACGCCCCCGTTATCACCGCAATTTTCATCTTTCTCCCTTTCTTTCATAAAGCCGCCGCAAACTTCACTTGCTTTATTATATCGCCCTGCCTGGAAAATGTAAAACTGCTTTCTTTCCGACGTCATTTTTCCTCATGAAAAAAGGCAGCGTTTCGCTGCCCTTTTTTACCGCGCCATGCTGCCCGGATTCATCTCAAACTTGTTTGCCTGCCGGACGCAGTAATCAAAGCTTGGAGTAACCTCTTTCTTATTTTTGTTATCCACCAATATGAATTCATACTGCTCATACGGGAGGTTGTCATCTCCTGCAAATAGATTGAGCGATACGCGGTAAATCCCCTGCGCCGTCTCTTGAACAGCATAGATTTTCCCATAAATCTCGCTCTGATCTGTATTCTTCAGGAGATATTTCCCGGTGCTTTGCTCGTAGACCACTTGCTCAACGCTTTCCGGAACCTCCGGCAGCTGGGCAAATCCCTCAAAGCAGGCCGCCGCATATTGCTCCATGAGCGCTTTGCTGACGGACAGATGCCCGCCTTCCTGCCAAACCGCCTCCTGCCCCTGCTCGCCGTTGCGGTAGGCAACCGAATAGAGCATCTGCCAAACCTGCTCCGCATTCTGGCTGTCATACGTCTTGCCGCCCTCTGCCGCCACCGCGATTCCCTCCAAAATGGGCAGCATATGCTCCAGCTCCTCTTCGCCCAGCTCGGGCACTTTCTCAGAAGCCTCCGGCACAGCGGCAGAGCCGCTCGGCGCTTCCGGCTGCTTTGCGCAGCCCCCTATCATCATCGCCAGGCACAGCGCCGCGCAAAGCAGCAGCGCTAGCCCGCCTCTCATACTCTGTTTTTTCATCCTGCCCTTCCTTTCTATTCCCGCCGCAGCGCCTCAATCGGGTTGAGATTCGCCGCTTTCATGGCGGGCACAATGCCAAAAATCAGCCCGATGATCACGGAGAATGCGACTGCAATCAGAGCTGTCGGCGCGCTGATGGCAATGGGAACCAGCGATATTTTTGAAATTACCACCGCCAAAATGATGCCGCTGATGACACCCACCAGGCCGCCCAGGAAAGTCAAAACGGCCGCCTCCGTCAGGAACTGCCCGGAGATGATTCCCTTTCTGGCGCCCAGCGCCTTTTTGAGGCCAATCTCCCGCGTCCGCTCGGTTACGGAAACCAGCATGATATTCATGACGCCAATTCCACCGACCAGCAGCGAGATGCTGGCAATCCAGATGAGCTGCTGATTGGTGCTCTTGGAGAGATCCTGCATCTCCTTCGCCTGCTCCAGCAGATCTTCTCCCTTATAGAGAATCGGACCTTCGCTGCCCGTCTGGAGATAGCTGTTCAGCACATCTGCCGCCTGCTTGCCCACTGTGCTCATGGCCTCCGTGCTGCTCGCCCGCACAGCCACAGACTGCGGCTCATCGTACTGATAGATCACCGGCCAGGTCGCCATCGGGACGAACACCTTGCCATTGCTGGTCTTCATATAGTTATAGTAGTCTTCCGGCGTGTTGATGACGGGCTGGAACTCACTGCTCTGCGTCACAACCCCGATGATCACATATGGCTCGCTCTGTATTTCTACGGTCTTGCCAACGGGGTTTTCTCCCAGGAACAGCGCGTCTGCCGCATCCTTATCCAGCAGGGCGACTTTGTGCGCGCCCTTTTCATCCGCCTCGGAAAAGCCTCTGCCTTGCCGAATCTGGTATCCGTATACGCCAAGATAATTTGAATCGATCCCGTAAAGATAGCCATTGGAGAGGCTTGTCGCTCCGTAAAAAACGCTGGAATAGATATTGCGCTTATAAAACTGTGCCGCCGCCTCCACATTGTCCAGCGCCGCGATCTCCTCCATCGCCTGCTGGGAAACGGTTGGGATTCCCTGCGGAACGCCGCCTTCCATATCTATGGGGTAATCGTTCTGGTGCAGCTGAATTTCTACGGCGTTATTGCCCGCGCCAATGAGGTTTTGCTTGATCTGCTCGTTCGTCCCCATAATCGTGGAGGAAATGGCAATGATAGAAGCGATGCCGATGATGATGCCAAGCATCGTCAGGCAAGAGCGCATTTTATGCGTCCATACCCCGACGAACGCCAATCGTATATTTTCTAGCATTTCTCTGCCTCCTATCGTTTAACCGCCCAGGCCATATCGTCGCCCGTATTATCCGGCAAATTCACTTTCGTCCCGTTCTTGGCCAGCTTGCCGTATGGGAAAGCGATATAATCTTCCGGCGAGAGGCCTTCCCTGACCTCAATGCACCAGCCATAAAGCGTCGCTCCCGTCTTGACCGTCTGTTTTTTCAGCTTGCCATCCACCGCGATGAACACATAGCTCTCGCCATTCTCTTCCCGGACATACATCTTATCGATATAGAGCGCTTCATTCCCTCCCGAGGCAGCGCCGCCGCCATAGGAGATATCCACATAGTCCCCAATGGTCAGCTCTGCATCACCGCCCACATGGACCGTAAACGGATATGCGGATTCGTTGGGGTTTTGAGAGAAGCCGTAATTTTGCTGCGGCATATCCGAGACTTCCACAACTTCTCCTTCATAGCTCATGCCGTTCATATAGTTCATCACATAAACCGTATCCCCCGGCTGCACTTTGGACAAGCTCAGCTCATTGACCATTCCCTGCACATAGAAGCCGTCGCCGCCCGTCACGGTGAGCAGCGCTTCGCCCTCCTGAAGGGCATCCTGGTTGGGCGCCAGCTTGACTTTGCCCTTGACCACGCTTTTCACGACGCCTTCTGCGCCCAGCTGCGTCTCCGCCTTTTTCAGCTCCAGCTCGGCCTTTTTGATAGCCAGCTCCTTTTCCCGAACCTCTGCCTCTTTCTCCGCTATCATCTGCTTAATCTCATCGGCGGTATAGCCCGGATCCGGCTCAAAGCTGGGCTCGGGCTCAAAGCTCGGTTCAGGCTCCAGGCTGGGCTCGGGCTCCTCTGAAGGCGATGGCTCGGCGCTGGGTTCCGGCTCCTCGGATGCGGAGGGCACCGGGGGCTGAACTTCGGGAAGATCTAAATCGAATTCAAACTCTCCGTTCGCGTGAAACGCCATGCGGTACGCATAGAGCAGTTCTCCCGTCTGCGTATCCCCCTGGCGGTATTCCACCCGCGCAAAAACAGAATCTCCCTTCTCTGCTGCCAGCCTGAGCATTTCCGCAAGAAAACCCTGCTGAATCTTGGTGCCCTTGGCGCATAGGAACAGATAGGGATCTGCCTCCGTCCCGGCAGGAGGCGTCTGGTTATAGTAGAGGGCATTCTCATCCAGCTCGCCTGTGTTGATCGCGCTCCCCGGCGCAACCGCCAGCAGCATCAGCCCGTCTGCCGGGGCAAAATCGCCTGCCAGCCTTGCAGAGCCCGGCCTCAGCCCTCTCAGCGCCGCCAGCTCCTCTTTGAGCTGCGTCAGTTCCAGCCCCATGCGCTGAACTTCCAGCTTTTTGAGCCTTTGCTGCAAATCCAGCATGGTTACATCGTATTCCAGCAGCGGATCGCCAATCTCCACCTGGTCTCCGTCTTTGACGTATATCTTGGTTATGGTGTTGGTCTTGCTATGCGGGATGGTCTGCGCCATATAAGACTGCACCATGCCGTTCGTCGTCTCGGATTCCCCCATCCAGGAGTTCATAATCTGATAAACCGGGACGACGTCCACCCGCGCGTTGCCCGCCGAAATTGCAATGGCCGCGCCAATTCCCGCGATGATTACGGCGGCAACCGAGATGCTGATGGCGGCAATCGCCTTCTTGCTCAATTTCTTCTTCATCTTCCTGCCTCCTCCCGGTGCAATTCGCCGTCGCGAATATAGAGGATCTTCTGGGCGCATTCGGCAATCGAGCGCTCATGCGTGATCATGGCAATCGTCGCGCCTTCCTGATGCAGCCGGGAGAAAATCTCCATCACCTGCTCGCCGGATTTGGAATCCAGCGCGCCGGTGGGCTCATCTGCCAGCAGAAGCTTCGGCTTTCCTGCGATGGCACGCGCAATGGCAACTCTCTGGCACTGGCCGCCCGAAAGCTGCCCCGGCTTAAACTCCATGCGGTCTGCCAGGCCGACCTTCTCCAGCGCCGCTTCTGCCATTGCTCTGCGGTCCTTTTTGGAATATCCGCCGTATAGAAGCGGCAGCTCCACGTTCTCTATCGCGCTTTGGCGCGGCAGCAAGTGGAAGGTCTGAAAGACAAAGCCGATATAGCGGTTGCGCAGCTCTGCCATCTCCCGATCCGAAAGGCCGGAGACATCTTTCTCCTCCAGAAAGTAGCTGCCTTTGGTCGCAATATCCAGGCATCCAAGGATATTCATCAGCGTCGTCTTGCCAGAGCCGGAAGGGCCCATAATGGCCAGGTATTCGCCCTCCTCAATATCCAGCGAAATATCTTTGAGCACAGGCACAGTCAGCTTGCCCTGCATATAGTCTTTAAAGATATGCTCTAATCTGACTACCATACGCCTATTCCTCCAGGGCGGCAGCATCCGAGTATGGCATAATGCCCTCATCCCCGCCGCCAGGCAGCATGTCGTCTTCGCTGGGCAGGCCGCCTTCCGGCAGATCGTCATCGCCGCCGCCATAGGTGGGCGAATCCGTTACTCCCATCCCCGCTTTGATGAAATCTTCCGGGAACGCGATGCGGTCTTTCAGATCAAGGCCCTTCAAAATCTCATAGCTGTCGGTCGTCTCGTCGTATTCGCCCAGCTCGACGCTGCGCTTCTCAATCTTGCCCCATGTATTCGCCGCATAGACGAAGGCCTTCTCATCCTCCAAAATCAGATAGGCGCTGGGCAGCCAGGTGCCCTCCTTCTGCGCGCCCTGCCCCATATCCGGCTCGATATAGACGTGCTGCCCCATGAGCAAATTCTCAGAAGACTCCAGCTCCACATAGAAGGGATATTTGGACGTGCTGGTGGTGTCATCCTGCGCCGCCATGCCGTCATAATGCATCATGCCGTTATTGTTGCCCTTGACCGGGTTTGAAACATCGATGAGCTGGATAGTTCCCTTCCAAATGGCGTTTTCATCCGTCCGGGATCGGATGATCACCGGCATGCCCTCGTAGAGCGTGTAGACAAACTGCTCGCCCACCAGCCCCTTGACGCGGAAGGAGCCCGTGGCTGTAATCGTCATAAAAGAGGACTGCGAACCGTCGCCGTAGCCTGGCTGCTGCTCTCCCCCGCTCTGGTTGAGCTCGCGCACAACCCCATCCATCTCCGCCGTGACGACGGCATGCTCGATGGCGCTTTTCGCCTTCTCGACTTCAGCGGTTTTTGTCTTGATGGTGTATTCTGCCTGCATGATGTTCACTTCCAGCGTCTGGATCTGGATGGTATACTGCAGCTGCTCGCTTTTGGGCGCACTGGCTTTCTCTCTTTTCAGCGCGGCAATCTGCTCCTGCATGGTCGTGATGCTGCTCTTTGTGCTCTCCAGCTCCAAATTGAGCTGCTCCAGGTTCAGCTTCAGTTCATCGACATCGTAAGAGAAAAGCGGATCCCCCGCCTTCACTTCATCGCCTTCTTTGACGAAAACCTCCGAAAGCGTTTTGGAAGGATCCAGCTCGATTTTCAGCGTCTTCTGCGATTCGATCACGCCGGCATACCGGTTCTGCACGCCCGCCGCCCCTAATCCCAGGATTTCGGAAACCGGCTGCACATAAACCTTCTGCCCCGAAGCGCCCGTTCCGCTAAGCAGCCAGTACAGCCCGCCTGCGATCAGCAAAACAGCCGCTGAAATAGATGCAATTAGAATGATCTTTTTCTTCTTACTCATGGTTTTTCTCCATTGCCCTTTCAAATACTATCCTCTTAGACGCGCAATTTTCAAAAAAGTTCCAATTAGGATAGCTTCATCATAGCAGATTTTGCCATCCTCTCCTATATCTTTTACAACTTGATACAAATTATATACGTTGCCCCAGCGCTATTGCCCGCTGGCAAAGTTGTTTTTGGAAAGCAGCCAGCAAACTGCGATGCCGTCTGCGACGCAGAGCGCGCTCATCGCCCAATAGGCCGCCTGCATGCCCGCGCCCTGCACCATCACGCCCATAAGCGTCGGCCCAAGCGTCATGCCGATGCCATATACCGCCTGGAAAAAGCCCATGGCAGTCGAGCGCTTTTCCTGGGGCACCCCTTCCACCGCCCCAGACATGAACAGCGAAAGCAGGCTGGCAAAGGAGAAGCCGCCCAGAACCTGCGCCAGGCAGAGCAGCCAAATCTGCCGGATCAGCGGAATGCCTGCGCAGCAAAGCGCGTAAACCAGGAAGAAGGCCGGAACGAGTTTTTTCTCTCCCAGGCGCGCGGCATGGCGCGTCCCCGTATAAAAGGAACTTAGGGCTGAAGCACCCATATAGAGCGCCGAAAGCAGGCCAATCTGCAAATTATCCGCCCCAATCTGCCTGCCGTATTCGCTGGTGAACGACATGGCCGTGCTCATATTGACGGCCTGCAAAAGCGCCGTGCCCACGGAAAACAGCAGAAGCCGCCTGCGCTTAAAAATGCGGAAGTGATCGCGCAGCGGCGGCAAAGCCTTCGCCTTCGCCTGCGGCTCTTCCCATAAGAAGAGGCTCAGAGCGGCGCTCAAAATTCCCGCCCCGGCGCTCATCAAAAAGAGAATCTCCGTTTTAAAAAACTGGGTCGCGATCATGCCTGCAAGAAAGCCCAGCAGCGTGCCGAAATTGTTCATGGCCAGCAGTGTTCCCATGGCCTTTTTCAGCTGATCTTTGGGGTAATACGTCGGGTAAAGCACAGTGCTTGAAATCCAGGTCGAGGCCGCCATGCCAGAAATGAGGTTTGCCAGCAGAAAGGAGACTGCGCCGGGCCAGCAGAAGCGCAGAACAGAGGCCGCCGCCGCGCAGATGTTGCCCAGGATGATAAAAGGTTTATGCCGCCCTTTTCGGTCTGCCCCAATTCCCAGTGGGATGCGGATGATCATCTGGGAAAAACCATAGGCGCCCAAAATGATCCCGATAAAAGAAGACGCCACGCCCAGCAAAGTGAGGTACGGCGTCTGATAAGGGACATAGACATAAAGCGTAAACCAAAAAAGCACAGTGATCATCTGCATCACAGCGCGCTTGTGTTTTTCCAAAAACAGCTGCATAAAAAATTCTCCATTTCTTTTTATCCGGTCTGTTTTAGTTTACACCTTTTTCCACCCGCCTACAACCGCTCCTTCGCGTCTTTTCGCGCATAACAGTAGCCAATTCACAGATAATAAGGAAAAATGTATTTCTAAAGGAGAAAACCATGTTTGAACACAACAAAAAATTATTGCAGGATGTCAAAGTTGAGCGCCCCAATCCGCAGTATGCCGTTTTGCTGCAAGAGCAGCTGGGCGGCGGAAACGGCGAGCTGAAAGCGGCCATGCAGTATATGTCCCAGAGCTTCCGCATCAAAGATCCCGCCATCAAGGATCTGTTTATGGATATTGCCGCAGAAGAGCTGAGCCATATGGAGATGGTCGCCCAGACGATTAACCTGCTCAACGGCCACGACGTGGATTATCAGCAGACGCAGGTTGGCGAAATCCAGACGCATGTCATCCTAGGGCTGAACCCCGGGCTCATCAATTCCTCCGGCTATTCCTGGACTTCCGACTACGTTACCGTTACGGGAGATCTCTGCGCAGACCTGCTCTCCAATATCGCCAGCGAACAGCGCGCCAAAGTGGTCTACGAATATCTCTACCGCCAAATTGACGATAAGTGCGTCCGTGAGACCATCGATTTTCTGCTTAACCGGGAAGAGGCGCATAACGCCATGTTCCGCGAGGCTTTCAACCGCGTGCAGGATACCGGCTCCAACCGGGATTTTGGCGTAACTGAGGATTCCCGCCTGTATTTCGACCTCTCCTCTCCCTCCCCCAAGAATAATTTCGAGAATACCCAGGTGGAAAAGCCGAGCTTCCAGCCGCCCCAGAAGGAAAAGCCAAACTTCGGCAAGAAATCCACCTTTGTTCCGCCGAAAAAAGACTGAATTTTATGCAAAAAAGAGCGGTGCCTGGCCTTGTAATCGCTGGGCACCGCTTTTGGTATTAGGAAAAATTTTGAAAATCAGAAGTATATCTATAGCAATAACGCCTTACAAGAATAAAAGCTTATAAAGTCATGATATTTTGAGCAGACACTTCTTTCCTTTTATCAGCGGCGAA
>CAMSSU010000037.1 GCA_947063485.1 uncultured Clostridia bacterium
TGTTTCCATAATCCCTCTCAAATTTTATTGATCTTCATGCCATCCGCGCCGTCTTTGATCTCATAGCCTTTTTGCTTGAGTGTATCGCGGATCTCGTCTGCCAGCGCCCAGTTTTTCTGCGCCCTGGCCTCGGCTCTCTGTTCTGCCAGAGCCAAGATTTCCTCGGGAATTTTATCCTCTTCCTTCCAAAGCCCCAAAACATCCAGCAGCTCCCGCAAAATGCTTAGGCATTGCTCTGCCAAGGCTGCATCTTCATTTTCAGAAGTCAGCGTATTGATCTCGCGCACCAGCTCAAAGATGACACTGACAGCATCTGCCGTATTCAGATCGTCGTCCATCACGGCGATAAAACGCTGGCGGAATTCGTCCAGCTCTGCGGCCTGCTCTTTCCCCTTCTTTTGAGAGGAGATGATGTAGTTCAGGTTTTCGACGCAGTTATAGATGCGCTTGAGCCCGCTCTCTGCCTGCTCCAAAAGCTCTGCAGAGAAATTCAGCGGGTTGCGGTACTGCGCGGAAAGCATGAAGAGCCGCACGGCGATTGGCGCATACTGCTCTGTAATTTCCCGAACCGTGCGGAAATTGCCCAGAGACTTGCTCATCTTCTTGTTGTCGATATTGATATAGCCGTTGTGCATCCAGTAGTTTGCAAAAGGCTTGCCCGTTGCGCCCTCGCTCTGGGCAATCTCGTTTTCATGGTGCGGGAACTTCAAATCCTGGCCGCCTCCGTGAATATCCAGCGTATCGCCCAGGATCTTCTGGCTCATGGCGCTGCATTCGATATGCCAGCCCGGCCTTCCCATGCCAAAGGGGCTTTCCCAGGCAGGCTCACCCGGTTTCTGCGCTTTCCAAAGCGCAAAATCCATGGGATCTCTTTTGACATCGTTGATCTCGATGCGCGCACCGGCCTCGCGATCCTCCAAATCCTGGCCCGAAAGCTTTCCATAGCCCTCAAAGCTCTTCACATCGTAATAGACATCGCCGTTCTCTGCAAGATAGGCGTGGCCCTTTTCGATGAGCTCGGAAATGATATGAATGATATCGCCGATATGCTCAGTCGCCTTGGGATGCACCGTTGCCGGCCGCACGTTGAGCGCCTGCGCATCCTTGAAATACTCCGCAATAAAATGCTCGCCCAGCTCTTTTACAGTGATTCCCTGCTCATTGGCGGCGCGGATCATCTTATCGTCGATATCGGTAAAGTTCTGAACAAACGTAACCTTATTTCCCCGATACTCAAAATATCTTCTTAATGTATCAAATACGATGAGCGGCCGGGCATTGCCGATGTGAATAAAATTGTACACCGTCGGGCCGCAAGCATAGATTTTAACTTCTCCTTCGTGAACTGGCTGAAACTCTTCTTTTTTGCGCGTCATTGAGTTGTAAATTCTCATGCATCCGCCTCCATTCTTAATCTATTTTATTATATCATCCGAAGCCGAAAAGTCAACGAAAGCGGCTTTTGCGCGCATAAAAAAACTGCGCCCGCAGGCGCAGTTTTTGTCGCTTTGGTTAGATGGCTTTTGCATTTGCCAGCAGATAATCCTCTGCCTCTTTGCTCCAGAGGTTGTTGTGTCTTGCGCAAATATCAGCCAGTTCCTTGTAGAACGGATCATTCTTGCCAAGCTCAGCGAAATCCATAATCGCCGTCATGGGCATGGAAATCTGCGCATAGACCATCTTCTTGCCGCCGGGAATTTTGGGGTAGTTCAGCAGGGTCTCTGCCGCCGAATCCAGGCCGCCGACATGCGTGATCATCGCAGCCGGATTGATTTTTCCTGCAAAGGACATATCCAGTGCTTCCTGCATATCGTCGTCGTTGCTGCCCGAAGTGCCGAAGATGTTGACTCTTCTATAGTGCACTTTGTGGAAGTTGATATTGGCGCTGAAATCGTGGTTGATGGGGCCGGCGAAGAAGTTCATGCAGCCGTTGTCCCCCATAATCTCATGGCCCTGCTCCAAAACAGCGGAAACCGGCGCGAACACGATGACATCGTCATAGCCCTTGCCGCCGGAAAGCTCCATCAGCTTATCCGTGCCGCCGTTTGCCTCTTTTGCCGTATTAACATAGTGCAGCTCAATGCCCAGCTCCGCGGCGTGCTCTACCGTATAGATGGAAGAAGCGCGCGCCAGCCGCTCATCGTTGATATCCGTAACGACCAGCAGCTTGGGAGCACGGTCGCAGTGCAGCGCATAGTCGATGGCGCCGAATCCCATCGGGCCGCAGGATGCCAGAAGCGCCAGGTTGCCGCCCTTCTTGGTGCCCATCTCGTGATGATAAACCGCGTAATCCGAATGGAAGCAGCTGTGGTAGCCGCTGATGATGCAGGCCATAGGCTCGGAAACGGAGCCATAGAAATATGCCGCATCCTTGTCATAGGGGATGATGCAGTCCGCTTCGATGACGGAATCCGGAATATAGACGAACTGGCTGTTGCCGCCGCAGAACGTGCAGCCATAGCCGGCGACATTGCTCTTGCCGTCCAGGCCGAGCTTGATCAGGCATCTATCGCCTTCGTTATATTTGCCTTCCCACTTTTTGCCGACTTTATAGATCTCGCAGCAAAATTCGTGACCCATAATCGAGGGATTTTCCGCAATATCTTCCGGAATTGCCCGGTGTGCCGTGCCCTGCTTAATGGCCTTATAGGTCGACATGCAAACGCTATCGCAAATTACTTTGCAGATAATATCGTTTTCCGTCATCTCCGGCAAATCGAACTCTTCAAACCGTACGTCGTCCTTGCCATGCATACGAACGCCCTTTGTCTTCATGGAACCAATCCTCCAATTTCAAAATTTCTCTTTATCTATCATAATACAAAGCACGATAAAATTCAAGTGCAACTTCCTTCCATGGCTCAGCAGATCTGCCTGAGCTGGAAGCCCAGATAATCGCAGGAGGTCAGAAAATATTCCACGCCGTCAATGGCGATATTCTCATACTCCTCTTTTCGGATATACTGCCCGTGCAGATGCCCATAGATCACCTTGCGCGCACCAGCCTCGGCATAAAGATCGGTAAACTCGCTTCTCCCGTGGTTTTGAGAGAAGGGCGGATAGTGGCAAACGCCGATGAGCTCTCCCCCCAGCTTTTGGGCCGCCTTCAGGGAGAGCCTAAGCCGTTCCAGCTCGCGCGCAAAAACCTTCTCATCCTGCGCGTCAAAGTCTTCTGCGCCGCGCTGCTTCCAGCCCCTCGTCCCAAAAAAAGTATAATCGCCCAGCCGAACCGCGTCGTTTTGCAAAAGGTACGTCTGGTTTTCCAAAAGTTCTCTGGTCTTCTTCAGCGAGCCATGCCAATAATCGTGGTTGCCGCGAATAATCACCTTCCGGCCAGGCTGCCGGCAAATGGCCTTCAAATCAGGCAGCGCGTCCTCGTAGCTCATGGCCCAGCTCAAATCTCCCGCGATGATGACGGCATCTTCCGGGGCGACGCACGCTTCCCAGCTCTTTTTGATTTTCTCCCAATGCCCCGCCCAATGCTGCCCGAACACATCCATGGATTTTCCCTGAGTCAGCGAAAGGTGCGGATCCGAGATAGCGAAAACTCTCATTCCTCTGCCTCCGCATTCAGCTCAGGCAAATACCGCTCCAGATAATCCAGCAATTCCTGCTTTCCATACCCTTCTTCTGAAGAAATGGGGATAATATCATAGGCAAAAGAAGATGGAATCTCCTTTCTTTTATGGACTGCCTCATTCTTGCGTTTGGATTTCGCAATTTTATCTGCTTTGGTCAGGCAGACGACATAGGGAATGGCGTAATACTCGATATAATGCAGCATCGCGATATCTTCCTTGGTGGGCTTATGGCGAATATCCAGCAGCAAAATAACTGCGCGCAGCTGTTTGCTGTTTTCAAAATAGGTGCGCATCATCTCGTCCCAGGTCTCTTTTTCCGCCTTGGAGACGCGCGCAAAGCCATAGCCCGGCAGATCGACCAAATAGAACTGCTGGTTGAGCAGGAAGAAGTTGACCAGCCGCGTTTTCCCCGGCTGTTTGGAAACGCGGGCCAGCTTGCTGTTATTCGTCAGCGCATTGATGAGCGAAGATTTCCCCACGTTGGACTTCCCTACAATGGCGATCTCCGGAAACTCCTGGTTGTTATAATCTTTTTTTAGTTTTGCGCTGCGCACAAATTCTGCCGTCCTGATAATCATCTCTGCTCCTCCAATCCCAGCTGGAACACTTCCTCTATCTCCCTAACCGGCCAGAACCGAACCTTGCTGCGCACTTCCTGCGGAATTTCCTCCAAATCGGCCTCATTATCTTTTGGAATGATCACATTTTTCAGCCCTGCGCGAACAGCCGCGAATACCTTTTCCCGCAGCCCGCCAATGGCCAAAACGCGCCCCGTCAGTGTAACTTCCCCGGTCATGGCAAAATCACCCCGCACTTTTCGGTTCAGCAGCGCCGATGCCACCGCCAGCGTCATGGTAATGCCGGCAGACGGCCCGTCTTTTGGGATCGCCCCTTCGGGCACATGAATATGCAAATCCTTCTCTTTATGGAAGTTGGCATGGATGCCCAGCTGCTCTGCTTTGGAGCGGACGACGGTAATCGCCGTCCTGGCGCTCTCTTTCATGACGTCTCCCAGCTGCCCGGTCAATTCCAGCTCGCCACTGCCCTCCATCACGCAAACCTCGATGGGCAGTGTTACACCTCCGCTGGCCGTCCAGGCAAGCCCGATGGCAACGCCGACATCTCCCCGCCGGGGCAGGTTGGTCTCTAAAAAATGCGGCTTTCCAAGGAAATCCTCCAAATTTTTCTTGCCTGCGACGATCTGGCGGCCCTCCTCCAGGTAGCGCTTTGCCGCCTTTCTGCAAATTTTCGCTATTTGCCGCTCTAAGGCCCGGACGCCGCTCTCCGAGGTATATTCCACTATCATTCTTTTGAGCGCTGCCGGCTGAATCCTAATCATCTTATCATCCATGCCGTTTTGCGCTATCTGCTTAGGAATGAGATGCTTTTTGGCAATCTGCTCTTTCTCATACGGCGTATAGCTGGAAAGCTCGATGACCTCCATGCGGTCATAGAGCGCCGGCGGAATGCTCTGTGCATCGTTGGCTGTCGCGATAAAGAGAACCTGGGAAAGATCCAGCCCAATATCCAGATAATTATCGCGGAAATCGCGGTTCGTCTCGCCGTCCAGCACTTCCAGCATGGCCGATGCCGGATCGCCGCGGTAATCGCTGCTCAGCTTGTCAATTTCATCCAGAAGGAACACGGGGTTCATGCTCCCAGCCTGCTTCATGCCAGAGGCAATGCGCCCGGGCAGCGCGCCGATATAGGTGCGCCGATGCCCGCGAATCTCGGATTCATCTTTCATGCCGCCCAGAGACATGCGCACGAAGTTCCTGTTCAGCGCGTTTGCAACCGAGCGCGCAATAGAGGTTTTTCCAACCCCCGGCGGCCCCACGAAGCACAGGATCGGCCCTTTCATATCCTTTTTGAGCGTCAAAACCGAAAGGTATTCCAAAATCCGCTCTTTGACCTTCTTCATGCCGTAGTGCTCCCTATCCAGCACTTTCTGGGCATGCGGCAAATCAAGAATATCCTCTGTATATTTCCCAAAGGGCATGGAGACAATCCACTCCAAATACGTCTTGATCACGTGGTAATCCGGCGACTGCTGGCTGAGCCGCGAAAGCCTGGAAACTTCTTTCATCAGTTTCTCCCGCTCCTCTTCTGCCAGCGGAAGCCCTCGGATCATTTCACGAAAATGCTCCAGTTCGGCCGCATCCTCCTCGTCCTCACCCAGAGATTTTTGAATCGCGCGAATCTGCTCGCGCAGGTAATTCTCTTTTTGGAGTTTTTCCAGCTGCTGCTTGGTTTTCTCGGAAATCTCGTATTCGATTCCCGCAATCTGGATCTCCCTTTGGGTGATGGAAAGAAGCTTTTCCATGCGCGCAAGGACCTCCAGAGTCTCCAGCAATTCCTGCTTCTCCTCCAGATCTTTGAGCATATTGAAGGCAATGGTATCCGCCAGCCTTTCCGGCTCGCGGATTTCCTGCAAAGCACGGAGCGTCTCTGCCGGTATCTGCCCGGAAATAGAGGCATAGTTTCGGCAATTCTCCAAGAGAAGGCGCATATAGGCGATGCTCCTCTCTCCGCGCTCCAAAAACTGCTCTGCTGGGAGAATGCGCGCTCTAAGGCTTGTCTCCCCCTTTTCCAGCCCAATGAGCCTCGCTCGATATTGCCCTTCTACCAGCACGCGCGCCATCTGGTTTTGCAGGCGCACCACCTGCCGCACTTTGGCGACAACGCCAATCTCATAGAGATCTCCCTGATCCGGCTCTTCCAAATGCGCGTCCTTTTGCGTTACCAGAAAAATCTCGCCAGTCCCCTCTGCTGCGGCACAGGCCGCCGCAAGAGAAGAAGCCCGCCCAACCTCGAAGCTGAGCACCGTATATGGAAACGCCACAAGCCCCCGAAGCGGCACGACTGGCAGCGCAATCAAATCCTGATTCATGCAGTATATAACCTTTCTATCTTGATGCTGCCCTGCCTTTTCTCATCCCAGGCCGGCTGCCATTCTATTATAATATAAATTCACTTTTCACACAACTTCCAAGGCTCACTGCCCACGTTCCATCAAAAAAAGGATGCAAAGAGCATCCTCTCCTAAAACCGCCGGGCAGCCGGCGCCCACGCGCTAGGCCTGCCCCGTCAATTCCCGCACAACCTGAGATGCCAGCATAAGCCCGGCCGCTCCCGGCACAAAAACTGCGCTGGCCGGAACGCGCTTGCGCCCTGCCTGCCCATCCAGAGGCAAGGGCGTGCGCGGCATTTCTTTTGAATAAACCACTTTCACATCCGTTATCCCGCGCGCCCGAAGCTCCCTTCGCATGACGCGCGCCAACGGGCAGACGGATGTTTTTTCCAGCCATGCAACCTCGAGGTTCGCCGGATCCAGCTTATTTCCCGTCCCCATACAGCTGATCACCGGGATATTCGCCTGTTTTGCGCGCAGGATGATCTCTATCTTTGCCGATACGGTATCTACCGCATCGATCACATAGTCATACTTTGAGAAATCGAACTGTTCCGCCGTTTCGGGAAGAAAAAAGCAGCAACGCGCCTGCACCTGGCAGGAAGGCGCGATGGAGGCGATGCGCCGCCGCATCACATCCACTTTCCCGCTGCCGATCTCCTCCTGCGTTGCGATAATCTGTCTGTTTAAATTGCTCGCGCTGATCACGTCGTGGTCGATCAGCGTCAGTGCGCCAACCCCGCTGCGCGCCAGCGCTTCCACGGCATATCCTCCAACGCCGCCAATGCCAAAGATGGCGACATGCGCCTGCCTGAGCCGCTCCATCGCCGCTTCTCCCAGCAGCATTTCCGTTCGGATGAGCCTTTCGCGCTCTGTTTGCTCCTGATTCATCTTTCCCTCGCCTCTGTCTTTTTCTCCAGTATAATTGCAGCATCCCGGGCTCGTCAAGCGCAGGCGCATAACCGCCCGCCGCGCGGCATATCCATGAACGCAAAAAAATTTAAGGGAATACTGGCAAATCAAAGGAGGGATGATAAAATAGAAGCATATCAAGACGTTTTTGGAGGCCTAAGCATGACGCTCGAATCCATCATGAATTACAATATCGGCAATTTCACCGCCGGAAAGTTTTTTTCCGCCCTGCTGGTGCTGCTGCTCTGCCTTATCTGCACGAAAATTCTGGGCAGAATCTTTTCGCGCATCATCGATCGGCTGAAATTTGAAAAGAGCATGCACACATTTCTCAAATCCATTCTCAAAATACTGCTCTATACGCTTTCCGCCATTCTCACGGCCAGCAGCCTTGGCATCAACGTCAGCGCTTTCGTGGCCCTGCTGAGCGTCGCCGGGCTGGCCATTTCCCTGGCGCTTCAAGGGCTGCTCTCCAACCTAGCCAACGGCCTGACGCTGCTCGTCTCCAAGCCATTTGTCGTCGGCGATTATATCGAGACGGAGCACGCCGAAGGCAAAGTCAAGGATATCCGCCTGATACATACGCTCATCTGTACTTCAGACAACAAAGATGTTTTTCTGCCAAACAGCGAGGTCGTGGGCGGCAAAATCATCAACTATACCAGAGAAGAGCGCCGGAGAATCGACCTCAAATTTACCGTCTCTTACGACGCGCCTCTGGCCCAAACCAAGCAGGCACTGGGGCAGGCCATCTTGCAGACGCCCGGCACCCTGGCCGAGCCGGAGCCCTATCTCAACGTCTGCGCCTATCCGAGCAGCGGCATTGAGTACAGCATGATGGTCTGGAGCAAAACCGAGGATTACTGGAATGTGCAGAGCGCGCTGTTAGAGCAGGTGAAGCTCTGCCTGGATGATGCCGGGATTGCCATGTGCCAGGAGCGGCTGCAAGTTCAAATCAGCGAAAAGAAGTGAAAGAAAAAAGCTCTCAGCGCTGAGAGCTTTTTTGGTTACTCGTTTTCAAAAAGCGGCGTGCTGAAATAGCGCTCGGCCGTATCCGGCAGTACAGTTACCACAGTCTTGCCCTTTCCCAGCTTTTGGGCCAGCTTTAAGGCCGCGGCAACGTTGGTTCCGCTGGAGATGCCGCACATGAGCCCCTCCAGCCGCGCCAAATCCTTCGCCGTCTGGATCGCCTCTTCATCCGAGACGATGTAGATGTCGTCGTAAATATTCTGGTTGAGATTTTCCGGAATCACCCCGTCGCCGATTCCCATCTGCAGATGCGTCCCTACTGTTCCGCCGGCCAGGATCGCCGCATTTTTCGGCTCCACCGCCCAGATGACGATCTGAGGATTCTTTTCTTTGAGCGTTTCCCCAATGCCCGTGATGGTGCCGCCTGTGCCTACTCCCGAACAGAAGCCGTCAATAGGCCCGCCCACCTGCTCCAAAATCTCCTGCGCCGTCTGGATGCGGTGCACCATGGGGTTTGCAGGGTTCATAAACTGCTGGGGGACATATACCTTCGGGTTTTCTTCCTGCATTTTCATGGCCATTTTCAGGCACTGCTCGATGCATTCGCCGATATTGCCGTCGTCGTGGACGAGGATGACCTCTGCCCCGTAATGCCGCACGAGCTTCCTGCGCTCTTCGCTCACAGAATCCGGCATGATGATCACCGTCCGATACCCCTTAACGGCGCCAATCAGCGCCAGCCCAATCCCCTGGTTGCCGCTCGTCGGCTCGACGATCACCGTATCCGGGCCGATCAGCCCTGCTTCCTCTGCCTTTGCGATCATGTTATAGGCCGTGCGCGTTTTGATCGAGCCGCCCACGTTTAGCCCTTCATATTTTACTAAAACCTGCGCGCTGTCCGGCCCTGCCATATGGCTGAGGCGAATCATCGGCGTATTGCCCATAGCCGCAAGCACATTTTCATAAACCATGCGAAACCTCTCTTTAAGCAAAAATACAAAATCATTCCATTTTCATGCTATATTATTATATAACGCAGCGGTATTTTTTGAAACAATTTTCTCAAATTTTGCTTGGCATAATCTGCGCGCCGCGCTCCATACTATCAAAAATGAAAGGAGCAGCAGTATGTCAAAAGAAGAAAAACGCAGAAAGTTCAGCGAAGAATCCTCTGATCCATTTTACGACGTGATGAAAACCGCTTCCACTACGGAATGCACCGGGCTCGTCCCTTCGGGGATTCTCGACGAATCCGAATCCGAGGCATATGGCGAGCTATACGCCATTCATCCGCCCAAAGCCCCGGAGGATGGCGAGGAGAACTTTATTCGCTAAAAAAAGAAGCCATGCAGGCTTCTTTTTTGGTTTCTTATGTATAGCGCCGCATGGGCTTCCTCGCCATTTTTTTGCGCCGCCCCGCTTTTTGCATACCGGATTTCCTCCAGGAGCTGCAAAAGGCTTTGCGCATCAAATCAGCCGGTAAAATGAGCATGGAGATGAGCAAGGTCAGCCGCATTTCTCTGACGCTCAGGCCAACCGTCCTGAAGAGCGGGCCTCCAAAATACACCATGAGAATCTGAATTAGGATGACGGACACCATGATGAATAAAAAGGCCATATTCCTGCGCAGGTTGGCAAATAGATTGAGCCTGGGCGTTCTCGCATTGAAAGCGTTGAAAACGCCGCTAAAGATAAAGAGCGTAAAAAACGCAGTCAGGAAAGGCAGCTGGCTTTGGCTATATCCAAAGAAGTCTTTCATCGCGGCAGAACACAGGAAGAATAGGCACAAGGCAACGGTAAAAATCCCGTCAAAGAGGATCTGGTGCGTCATAGAGCGGTTGAGCACAGGCTCTTCCCGCCGTTTGGGCGCCTCTCTCATAAATTCGGGCAGCGGCGGCTCCCCGGAAAAGGCCATGCCAGCCAGCGTATCCATGATGATATTGATCCAAAGCATCTGCATCACCGTAACCGGCGTATCAATTCCAATAAATGGCCCAATGATGGAAACGCTGACGGCGCAGAGGTTCATGGTCAGCTGGTAGACCAGGAATTTGCGGATGCTTTTGAAGATCGTGCGCCCATAGAGAACCGCTTTGGCGATGGATGCGATGTTGTTATCCAAGATGACGATATCGCTGGCTTCTTTGGCAACCTCCGTCCCGCTTCCCATGGCGAAGCCAACATCTGCCCGCTTGAGCGCCGGAGCATCGTTCATGCCGTCTCCCGTCATTCCTACAACAAGCCCCGCCTCCTGCGCAATGCGCACCAGCCTGCTCTTGTCGGATGGCAGAGCCCGGGCGACAACGCGGATATTTTTCAAACAGAGGCTGAGCTGTGCATCCGTCATCTGGGCAATCTCATCACTGGTCAGCACAGCTTTTTCCTTGTGAAGCCCCATGATCCCCAGTTTGGAAGCGATTGAGACAGCGGTTTTTCTGTTGTCTCCCGTGATCATGACAAACTGGATGCCTGCATTTTCTATCTCTCTCACCGCTCCCTTGGCCTCTGGGCGCAAGTCGTCCAAAATGCCAACCAGCCCAAGCAAGGCCAGGTTCTCAAAATCGCCCTTTTCCGAAACAGCCGAACTGGAGATAGCCAGCGCCAGCACGCGCATCCCGAGCTCTGTGAGCGCATCCCATTTTTTCTGTATCTTTTCTTTGGAAAGCGGGCAGTATTTTCCCTCCGCATCCAGATACCGCGTGCAGTGATCCAGAATCTTTTCCGGCGCGCCTTTGATAAAATAGAGCCGCTCCTGGCCGCGCTGCACCTCTGCAACCGAGAATTTGCGGCTGCTGTCAAAGGGAATCTGCGAGATCTTCTGGTATCCTTCCGGCGCCCCCGCCGGAAGCACCCAGTTGAGCAGCGCGCGGTCCGTCGCATTGCCGCCCAGCGCGCCCCCTTCCGAGCGCGAGCTGGCAGAGTTGAAAACGCTGCTGAGCAGAACCTTCTCTTTGAGCGCCCCTGCCTGCTCCAGAGCCTGGAAGCTGGCATACTCCTTCCCATCGCCAGAGACAAACTGCGAAACCTGCAAAATGCCTTTTGTGATTGTCCCTGTTTTATCTGAAAAAAGAAGGTTCAGGCTCCCGGAAGTCTCAATTCCAACGAGTTTGCGCACCAGGACATTGTCTTTCAGCATGCGCCGCATGTTGGCCGAAAGCACGATGGTGATCATCATGGGCAGCCCTTCCGGAACAGCCACAACCACTACTGTAATCGAAAGCGTCAGCGCATGGAGCACCTGATCGATGAGCCAAGGCAGGTTCTGCATTGCCGCCAGCATCTGGTTCCACTGCATCCCATAGTCCATATAGAGCGAATGGAAGAGATCCGCAAAGCCCACCAAAATGGCCGCTGCCATTCCAATATGGCTGAGTATCTTGGCCAGATGGTTCAGGCGGACGCGCAGCGGGCTTTCCCTGGTTTCTTCCTGCATTTCCAGCGCCATGCTGCCATACATTGTATGCTGGCCCACCATGCAGACTTCCATCACCCCTTCGCCGTCCGTTACAATGCTGCCCCTGAAAAGCTGGTGCTGGGCAGATAAGCTCCACTGCCCTTTTCTGCGTCCCGGCTTTTTCTCTGCCTCCTTGCTTTCCCCGTTCAGCGCGGCCTGGTTCACCATCAGCTCGCCCGAATGAAGGACACCGTCTGCCGGAATGCGCTCTCCCCTTTCCAGAAGAACGAAATCGCCCACGACAATTTCTCCAATCGGAATATTTGCCAAAGCGCCATCCCGGATCACCCGGCAATGAATTTGCTCTGCCTCGGCCTGCATTTTCTCAAACGCCGCTTCGCTTCCATATTCCGAAAGCGTCGAGACAAACGTCGCCAGAAAGACTGCAACCGCAATTCCCACCGATTCATACCAGTCTGCCGTTTTGATCAGCATCACCACATTGACGCACAGTGCGGCCAACAGAATCTTAATGAGCGGATCCCCAAAGTTGCTCAAAAACTGGCGGAAAAATCCCCGCTTCTTTTTGTGCGGCAGAGTGTTTTGTCCATGCTCTTTGCGAGAGCGCTCGACTTCCTCGGCGCTTAGCCCATGTAAGGCCATATAATTCTTGGATGAAAGCATCTTTTGTTCTCTCCTTCACGCAGCTTGTTACTCATCTATATGCGTTTCACAGGTTTGTTATCACACAAAAGGCGAATTGTTTTCTAGGCCGCATGCGCTTTGAGAGAAGTCTATTTTCCCTCCAGGGCTTTCCAACTGCTTTTCTTATGTTTACA
>CAMSSU010000038.1 GCA_947063485.1 uncultured Clostridia bacterium
TGAAATTGCAGGATTTCTTAAAAATGTGCTGGTGCTTGGTGGTATAAGCATTCTTGTTTCCATAGCCTTATATGCGGCTCTTTTGCTCTTTTTGCCAAAGCGCTTCACCGGAGTAAAAATCAGCGCAAAAATCGGCCAGTTTCTTCTTTTGTTCTATTTTTCCGCCTTTGTCATCTGGTCGCTTCTTCCTAGCTCATTCAGCAGAGAAAATAACTTCGTCCCATTTCAAAGCATCTACAGTTCTTTGTGCTCCAGGAGTGAGGTGCCTAAGTACATTCTCTTTTTTAACATTTTCTTCTTCGTCCCCATGGGCGTCCTTTTGCCCTGGGTCTTCCCGGAGCTGAAAAAATGGCATAAGGCGGTGGGCGCATCTTTGTGCGTCTGCTTGGCCAGAGAGCTGATGCAGCTCGCCCTCTGGTACCGGGTGTTTGATATCGACAGCCTGCTCTTTGCTTTGCTCGGCTCTCTGGCCGGATACGGGCTGTTCCTGCTGGCCGGCCGGCTGGCCAGAAAGAGGGCATAGCGCGGCAAAACGGCATGCAAAGCGAAAAAGACATCTTTTTATCGACAAATCTCTCAAAGCTTGCTAAAATTTTAGCTGGGGGCCGCCTTTGGGCTGCCAAACCGACGCGCTTTTAGGGAGAAGGCATCATGGACTATATCAAAAAAGCCAACGAGCTTTGGGAGGCATATGTGCCCGAGAGCGGCCAGGCCGCGACAGTGCAGGGCGAGCTTTTGCGGGAAATAGAGGCCCTGCGCACCGAGGCGCAGGAAAACGACAACATCAATTTCGACGAGGACTATGCCTATTTCTGCGATTTCATCCTGCAGACGCTGAAGGCCGCGCGGAGCAGCTCCTATTTTAAGCTTTTCCGCATCTCCCGCGCCCTGGCGGCCATCAAGCGCTATGGCACGCTGGCGGCGCAGTATAACCGCGGAGAGCTCGGCGAACAGGAATTTCTCGCCCTGCATAAGGGCCGCCCCGCCTTTGCCTATCACGATAACGATCTCTACGACATCGTCTTGGAAGGCATTGTGGATTTTTGCGAGGCCAACCCGCATCCCCTGCCGCACCGGCCAAACCCCACGCTGTATTGGTAAAGAAAAAAGAGGCATTTGCCTCTTTTTTATATTGCTTTTTTCTGACACTTCTTTTTGAGCCGCGCCTCGGTCCCCTCCTGGCAGGCCTGCTCGTAGTAATTCACTTTGTAGTTGATCCGCTGGAGATACCCCTGCAGTTCTGCGATGCGCTGTTCCACAGCCTGCTTATGCTGCCGCATCATTTTCCAGCGGCTTTCCAGCGTGCTGTCCCCCTCTGCGGAGAGCGCCACAAACTCCTTGATATCCCGGATGGACATATCCGTATTTTTCAGGCAGGTGATCAGCGAGATTCGCTCCAAATCCTGCTCCTGATAAACCCGCACGCCCGCCTCGTTTCTCTTGACGGGCGGGAAGAGCTGCTCTTTTTCATAAAAACGGAGCGTGGAGGCGCTTAGCCCCGTCAGCTCGGAAACCTGGCGAATGGTATATTCCATAGATAAAACCTCTTTTTCGTTTTGCAGGCGGCCAAATACAACATTCCTTTTTTCACTGCAATTTTATTATACTACTCCCTGCACAAACGGGCAAGCTATGCTATACTAGTAGAAAAGCCAGAGGGGAGCGACGCTATGCGCACGAAAAAACAGATGATGGATTTGATTTTAAATTTCGCCCAAACGGACGACCGCATCCGGGCTGTGGCCATGAACGGCTCGCGGCTGGATGGGAATATCACTCCGGATCGCTTTCAGGATTACGACGTCGTCTACTTCGTCCGGGAGATGGAATCCTTTTTGGCAGACCCTGCCTGGGTGGACTATTTCGGGCTGCGCATCATCATGCAGACGCCCGAGGACGGCCGGCTGTTTCCGCCCGAGCTGGGCGGATGGTATACCTATCTGATGCTGTTTGAGGACGAGAACCGCATCGATCTGATGCTCATTCCCCTCTCGGACACAGAGCGCTACTGCAAGGCAGACACACTGACCAAAATTCTGCTGGATAAAGACGGCCTTTTCCCCGCGCTTCCAGCGCCCAGCGACGCGATGTACCACATCAAAAAGCCCTCGGCGGATCAATACGCGGGCTGCTGCAATGAGTTTTGGTGGGTCAGCACCTATGTCGCCAAGGGGCTTTGCCGCAGGAAAATTCACTACGCCATCTGGCATCTGAACCAGTGCCTGCGGGAAGAGCTTTTGCGCATGCTCTCATGGCAGGTCGGCATTCAGACGGATTTTTCCCTGAGCGTGGGCAAATGCTATCAAAACCTTCCTTATTATTTAGAGGAAGAGACCAGCGCGCTTTTGCTCTCTGCCAGCCGGCAGGACGGCGAGGCGGCCTGCTGGGATGCGCTGTTTACCATGTGCGCGCTCTTTTCCGAAGCTTCGCGCTTTGTGGCCGGGCGGCTGGGCTTTGCGCCGCCAGAGGAAGAAGAGGGCGTGCGGCAATACCTCCAGCGGCTTTTCGAGGCCTACCCGCCGAGATCGTAAAAGGAGAAAAACCATGCAGGACAATACCCGCCGTTTTGATGGCAAAGCAGCATTATACGGGCAATACCGCCCTTCCTATCCAGCGGAATATCTGGATTATCTCTTTCAAAAGGCCGGGTTGGAGCCGGAAGATGCCATCGCGGATATCGGCGCGGGGACTGGCATTTTTACCCGCCAGCTTTTGGGCCGTGGATTTTCGGTTTTTGCCGTTGAGCCGGGAGAGGATATGCGCCGCCAGGGCCAGGAGCATCTGAGCGATGTGCCCGGGCTGCGCTGGGTTTCGGGCAGCGCGGAGCAGACGACGCTCCCGCCGGGCAGTGTTGGCCTGGTTACTGCGGCTCAGGCTTTTCACTGGTTTGATCGGGAAAAATTTGCCGCCGAATGCCGGCGCATCTTGCGGCCGGGCGGGCTGGTGGCGCTGGTCTGGAACATTCGGGCGCCGGAATGCGCGCTGACGCAGAAATGCGCAGAGGTTTTCCGGCGCTATTGCCCGGGGTTTCATGGTTTTTCCGGCGGCAGCTCGGTGGATCCGGATGCGCTTGAGCCATTTTTCCTGGATCGGAAAATGGGATACCGGCAGTTTCCAAACGACCTTTTCTACGACTGGGATGCCTTTCTGGGCAGAATGCTCAGTTCTTCCTATGCGCCAAAAGAGCAGGATGCGCAGTACCCCGCGCTAGTGGAAGCGCTTCGCCAAATCTTTGAAGAGGAAAGCCAGGGCGGCATGCTGCGCTTTCCCATGCGGACGCGCAGTTTTCTCGGGCGACCGGCATAGCCCTTGCCAAAAGAGAAAAAAGGCTGTATAATAAAAAAACAAAATAAAGGGGAGCTTGCACAGGCAGGCTGAGAGGAAGGCGCCGCTTCGACCCTGAAACCTGATTTGGATAATGCCAACGTAGGGAAAAGAGGTATCTTTGGCGTGTTTCTCTTGCCTGCCCATGCAAAGGGCTGCTGCAAGCGGAGCACGCTTTTTTCGCCCCGGATGGAGGTTTTTTATGAAAAGACAGAATTTGCGCAAACTCGTGCTGGCCGGCCTGCTCATCGCTGTGGGCGTGGCGTGCTCGCCCTTCAGCATTCCCGTGGGCGCTTCCAAGTGCTTCCCCGTTCAGCACATGGTCAACGTTCTGGCGGCCGTCATGCTGGGGCCGTGGTATGGCGTGGGCATGGCGTTTCTCACCAGCCTGCTGCGGGTGCTGCTGGGCACGGGCAGCCTGCTGGCATTTCCGGGCAGCATGTGCGGCGCGCTGGTCTGCGGGCTGATCTATCACTGCCGCAAAAACCTGCCGCTGACGTATCTGGGCGAAGTGTTGGGGACAAGCCTGCTGGGCGGGATGCTGGCCTACCCGCTGGCCACGCTGGTCATGGCCAAGCAGGCCGCGCTGTTTACCTATGTGATCCCATTCTTCGTCAGCACAGCCGGCGGGACGCTGCTGGCCGCCGCCTTGGTTTTCGCCTTGCAGAAAACCCACGCGCTGGAGCGCTTTGCCAATGAGCGCGCCTAGCCCGGCAGAGGCGCTGGCGGCTGTGCAGAAAAACGCGCCGCTGGTGCACGTCATCACCAACACCCTCAGCCAGAACGACTGCGCCAATCTGCTTTTGGCCGTAGGCGCGCGCCCCATCATGGCAGAAGCCGAGGAGGAGGCCGCGGAAATCGCCGGAAACTGCGGCGCGCTGGTACTAAACACCGGCATCCCCTCTGCGGCGAAGTTTGGCGCCATGCTGGCGGCCGGCCAGGCGGCGAACAAGGCAGGCATCCCAGTTTTGCTGGATCCCGTAGGCATTGGGGCCAGCGTGTTCCGCCGGGAGCAGATTGGCCGCCTGCTGGAGGCGCTCCAGTTTGCCGTTATCCGGGGCAACAGCGCGGAAATCTCCGTTCTGGCAGGGGATAACCCGGCTTTTTCCGGCGTGGATTCATGCACGGCAGGAGACACCCAGCCGGCCCAGCTGGCGGCGCGGCGCTTTAGTGCGATTATCCTGCAAAGCGGCAGGAGCGATTTTCTCACGGATGGGCAGCGCTCTTGTCGCATTTCGGGCGGCCATGCGGCCATGGCAAAAATAACCGGGGCCGGGTGTATGCTTTCGGCGCTGACCGGGGCGTTTCTGGCCGCAACCCCGGCGCATCCGCTGGAGGCGGCGGCGGCCGCGGCGGTTTTTTGGAAAAAATGCGCGGAGCTGGCGGCCGCGCGCATGGAGGCCCAGGGCGCGGGCATAGGCAGTCTGCATATGTATCTATTGGACGCCGCCAGCCGGATGGCGCCCGGCCAGCTGGAAGAGTTTTAGGCCCGCGCGCACAGACGCGCACAGACAGAAAGGCGAATTTACCATGAAGATAACCAAACAGCACATGCTTCTCTATGCCGTGACAGACCGCTCGCATCTGGGCGGCCAGAGCCTGGAAGAGGCTGTAGAGGAGATTTTATCCGCCGGGGCGACTTTGCTCCAGCTGCGGGAAAAGCAGCTGAGCGAACAGGAGTTTTTGGAGCAGGCGCAGCGGCTTTTGCCCATCTGCCGCCGCCACGGCGTTCCGCTCATCATCAACGACAACGTCTCTGTGGCGGTGCAGTCCGGCGCAGACGGCGTGCACATCGGGCTGGGTGACATGGCCATCCAAAAGGCCCGGCAGATGCTGGGGCCGGAGAAGATCATCGGCGCCAGCGCGCACAGCGTGCAGGAGGCGCTGGAGGCCGCCGAGGCCGGGGCGGATTACCTGGGATGCGGCGCTGTCTTTGGCACGCAGACCAAAAAGGACGCCGGCCTTTTGCCGCATGAGACTCTGCGCGCCATCTGCGCGGCGGTGGATTTGCCCATCGTCGCCATCGGAGGCATCGGCGAACAGAATATTTTACAGCTGCGCGGCACAGGCGTGGACGGCGTGGCAGTGATTTCGGCGCTGTTTTCCCAAAAGGATAAGGCGGCGGCAACCCGCCGCCTGCTGGCGCTCAGCCGCCGGATGATTGGAGGAGCGCAATGAAAAAAGTTTTGACAATAGCCGGCAGTGATTGCAGCGGCGGCGCAGGCATTCAGGCAGATCTGAAAACCATCGCCGCGCACAGGATGTATGGCATGAGCGCCATCACCGCCCTGACCGCCCAAAACACCACGGGCGTTTCGGGCATTTTGCAGAGCACGCCGGAATTTCTGGCCAGCCAGCTGGACTGCATTTTCACGGATATTTTCCCGGATGCCGTCAAAATCGGCATGGTGGGCAGTGTCCCGCTCATCCGGGTGATCGCGCAGAAACTGCGGGAGTATGCGCCGAAAAATATCGTGGTCGACCCTGTGATGGTCTCCACCAGCGGCAGCAAGCTGCTGGAAGAGGATGCCGCCGGGGCGCTTTGCCGGGAGCTTTTGCCCCTGGCGACGCTGCTCACCCCCAATCTGCCCGAGGCCGAGGCACTCTCCGGCCTGCGCATTGAGAGTCCGGAGGATATGATCGCCGCGGCGCGCAAGATTTCGGAGGTTTATCCCAGCGCGATTTTGGTCAAGGGCGGGCACTCGGGCGGCTCGGCGGACGATCTGCTGTTTGCCGGCGGAGCGTGCCACTGGTTTTCCTCGCCCCGCATTCCAACCGAGAACACCCACGGCACAGGCTGCACGCTCTCCAGCGCCATCGCCTGCAATCTGGCCGCCGGAGCGGCACTGCCCGATGCCGTCCGCCGGGGCAAGGACTACGTTACCGGCGCGCTGATGGACGGCATGGATTTGGGCCGGGGCAACGGCCCGCTCAACCACTGCTATGCCATGCGGCCCGGCCTGCCCTGGCTGGAAGCTTAGGCAGAAAAGAGAAAGGCGCAGGGGAAGCGTTCCTCCGCGCTTTTTTTGCATTTGACATTGCCCGCTTTTCGCCGTACACTTTTGCCAGGAGAGTAAGCATGATTCAGATACCACGCACAGAAAAATGGAACAACGCCCGCTTGGGGCTGGTCTTGGCCGGGGGCGGCGCCAAGGGGGCTTATCAGGCCGGGGTCATTCAGGCGCTCTATGAGCTGGATATTGCGGATAAAGTCTGCGCCGTCTCGGGCACTTCCGTGGGCGCGCTCAACACGCTGGCCTTCGCTTTGGGGCGCAAAGAGCTCTGCCCCGGGGTTTGGGAGAATATTGGCTTTAAAGACGTGCTGGTCCGCGCCGAAAAGGAGGACCGCACCCGTCTGCGCCAGCTTTGGCGCGAACTTTCCGCCCAGGGCATTCGTCTGCGGGATTTCGACGCGGTTTTGGAGTATATTTCCAGGGAGGGCAAGAGCCTCTTTACCCAGCAGGGCCTAAAGGCTATGCTGGAGCGGTAGCTGGATTTTGCCGCCCTGCGGCAATCCCGCCCGGCGCTCTACGTCTGCGCCTACGACATCGCCCAGGGGCGCCCGGAGTATTTCTCGCTCAAATCGCTCACGGACGCGGAGATCGTCCAGGCGACGCTGGCCTCCTGCGCCATTCCCTACGTCTTCCCGCCTGTTTTACTGCGCGGCAAAGCCTATGCAGACGGCGGCATCAACACCCGCGCCTATCCTTCGGCCAACGCGGATAACACCCCGCTTCTGCCGCTGCTCGCCCACGATCTGGACGCCGTTTTTGTGGTGCATTTGCAGCCGGATGCGCCGGACTGCGCCGCCGGGAGCGGCGGCCCGGAGATCGTAAACCTGCGCCCATCCGCCTCGCTGGAGCCCGTCAAGGGAGCGGGGGCGGTGAATTTTTCCCGCGGCGCCATCGATGGGCATATGCGGCTGGGCTACCGCGATACGCTCTGCACCCTGGCCCCACTGGTGTTTTCCTATCTTTGCCCGTAGGCCCAAAAGCGTGAATCCCGCCCCGCAATCCTGGCCTGCGGGGTGTATTTTTTGCCCGCTTTTTGCTATCATAAGAGGAAAGGAGGCAGACGATGAAGAAAATTCTCATGATCGCCACGGGCGGAACCATCGCTTCCCGGCGGATGGGCGGCGGCCTGGAGCCGCTGCTGACTTCCCAGGAGGTTTTGCAGTATGTGCCCGGCGTGCAGGAGTTCTGCACGGTAGACACCCTGCAGCTTTTCAATTTGGACAGCACGAATATCTGGCCCGGGCACTGGCTGAAAATCGTCGCCGCCATTGCGGAGCATTATACGGCCTACGACGGATTCGTCATCTGCCACGGCACGGATACTATGGCCTATACGGCGGCCGCGCTTTCCTATCTCATCCAGAACTGCCCCAAGCCCATCGTCATCACCGGGGCGCAGAAGCCCATCGATCTGGAAATCACCGATGCGAAAACCAATCTGACGGATAGCTTTCTCTATGCCGCCAGCCCGGAGGCCGCCGGCGTGCACATCGTGTTTGACGGCAAGGTGATTTTGGGCACCCGGGCGCGCAAAACCCGCACCAAAAGCCACAACGCCTTTTCCTCCATCAACTATCCCTGCCCCGCCGTCATCCAGGATGGGCGGGTCATCACCTATATCCCGCAAGTGCCCCGGGGAGAGATGCGCATTTACCAAACGCTCAACCCCAAAGTCGCGCTGCTCAAGCTGACGCCCGGGCTGGGGCCGGAATTTCTCTCCCAGCTTTTGGCGCAAAACGACGGCGTCATCATCGAAAGCTACGGGGTGGGCGGCGTGCCGCACAACGAATACTGCGATTTTCCCGCCGTCATTGCAGAGGGCGCCAGGGCGGGCAAGACCATCATCATGACGACGCAGGTTCCCTCCGAGGGCAGCGATATGGCCGTCTATCAGGTCGGCCACCGCATCAAGGAGGCCTACGACATGATCGAGGCTTACGACATGACGACAGAGGCCGTGCTGACCAAGCTCATGTGGATTCTCGGCCAGACCAGGGACCCGGACTGCATCGCCCGGCTCTTCTATACCCCGGTTTCTTTCGACCTTTTTGCGCCGGAGGACGCCGAACGCTAGAGGAGCGCAATTATGGGCGATATTTTGAAATTTGCAGACAGAGAGGAATTTCGGGCATGGCTCACCGTGCACTGCCAGTCCAGCGCCGGCGTTTGGCTCTTGTTCGGCAAGGCCGGCGGGCCCAAAACGCTCAAGGCCGCGGAGGCTCTGGAAGAGGCCCTCTGCTTTGGCTGGATCGACGGGCAGATGCAGCGCATCGACGATAAGGCGTACCGAAAATACTTTTCCATGCGCAGGCAGAACAGCAAGTGGTCGGAAAAAAACAAAGCGCTGGCGAGAAGCCTTGAGGAGCGGGGGCTCATGACGGATTTCGGCAGAGCGAAGATTGCGGAGGCCCAGAAAAACGGCGGGTGGGATGCGCCAAAGCCGGCGGCCATGACCGAGGAGCAAATCGCCTGCGTCTCTGCGCTTCTGGAAGGGCACGAGCCCGCCTGCACAAATTTCGCCGCCATGCCTCTGTCCGTAAAGAAAACCTATGCCCGGGCCTATTTTGACGCCAAGACAGAGGCCGGCCGGGAAAAGCGCATGGCCTGGATGGTGGATCGGCTGAACCGGAATTTGAGACCGATGTAGCCGCCATATGGGGCGGGCAAAACAGACCAAAAGGAGCTTTGGATGAAATATTTTGGCGCGGTTCTCTCGGTAGCCGATATTGGCGCCGCAAGAAAATTTTATGAAGATTTATTTGGGTTGGAAGTTTTCCAGGATTACGGGAAAAACGTCGCTTTTACCTGCGGATTGGCGCTTCAGCAGGATTTTGACTGGCTAACCGGCCTGCCCAGGCAAAGCATCGTCAGAAAGCCGGGCAATATGGAAATATGCTTTGAAGAGCAGGATTTCGACGGCTTTTTGGGCAAGCTGAGGGCATACCCAAACATCGAATATTTGGGGGAGATTGTGGAGCATAGCTGGGGGCAGCGCGTCGTTCGGTTCTACGACCCAGACGGCCATATCATCGAAGTCGGCGAGGATATGAAAATGGTTGTCCAGCGTTTTCTCGCTTCCGGCATGACGATAGAAGAGGTTTCCAGGAGAATGGATGTTTCGCTCCAGGATTTGGAAAAACTTCGAAACGGCTAAAATAAAAGGGCAGTGCCGACCGAAACGATCTGCACTGCCCTTTTCTTATGGATGCAAGTTCTCCTGCTATTTCTGCGCCTGAATGCACTCCAAATACTTCTGTTCGGCCTTTTCCCAATCGATAACCTGCGCCCAGGCATTGAGGTATTCTCCCCTGCGGTTCTGATTTTTGAGATAGTAGGCATGTTCCCAGACGTCCACCGTCAGGATGGGGCAAAGCCCATGGGTGAGCGGCGTTTCCTGGTTGGCCGTTTTTAAAATGACCAGCTCGCCCTCTGGGTTCAGGCAAAGCCATGCGTAGCCCGAGCCAAAGACGCCCAGCGCCGCCGCCTTCATCTGCTTCCAGAACTCATCGTAGCCGCCGAACGCCCGATTCAGCGCCTGCTTCAGCTCCCCTTCCGGGCGCAGATGGTGATGCGGCGCCATGCCGTCGAAATAGAAAATATGGTTATAGACCCCGCCTGCGTTGTTTTTGATGGGGGTGCGCAGGGATTCGGGAATCTGTTCTCCGCCTGTGATGAGCTGTTCCAGCGTCCAGCTTTGCAGCGATGCGTCCTGCTCCAAAGCGGCGTTCAGGTTATCCACATAGGTCTGCAAATGCTTATCGTGGTGGAAATGCAGCGTCTGTTCATCGATAAACGGTTCCAGCTCCCGGTAGCCATATGGGAGCGGCGGGTTTTCAAAGGGATATTTCTGATTCATGATAGCCTCCTTTTTGATTGTTATTATCTTACTTCCCGGAAGCCAAAATTATACAGCGCATTTCCCTTTTTCCTGGGCGGCACCAAAAAGGCGGGCTATCTGGCCCGCCTTTTGCGCTATTTTTGCATGAGCCTGCGCTTTGCAAACGCCCAGGCGCTTGCGCACATCTGCTCCAAATCCTTTTTCGCTTCAAAGCCGAGGTATTCCCTGGCATGGGCAACATCCGCATAGCAGGTGGCGATATCGCCCGGCCTGCGGGGCTGAATCTTGCAGGGGATATGGACGCCAGTCGCCCGCTCGAAGGCGCTGGCCACCTCTTTGACGCTATAGCCTTTGCCCGTCCCCAGATTGATGATATCCAGCCGCGGCCCCTGCTCCAGCGCCTCCAGCGCCAGGATATGCCCCGCCGCCAGATCGTCCACGTGGATATAGTCGCGCACGCCCGTGCCGTCCGGCGTATCGTAATCGTCTCCAAAGATATTCAGGCAGGGGTATTGGCCCGCCGCCACGCCCACGACATAGGGCAGCAGGTTGTTGGGAATGCCGTTGGGGTCCTCCCCAATCAGGCCGCTCTCGTGCGCGCCCAGCGGGTTGAAATACCGCAGAATGCTGATGCCCCAGCCTGCGTCTGCCGCGAAGAGATCCCGCAGCATCTGCTCGATCATCACTTTTGTCTGCCCATAGGGGTTGGTCGCCGAGGTCGGCATATCTTCCCGGAAGGGAACGGCGTTATACATGCCGTAAACCGTGGCCGAAGAGCTGAACACAATGCGCTTGCAGCCGTGCTTTTGCATGCATTCCAGCAGGGCCAGCGTGCCGCCCAGGTTGTTATCGTAGTATTCCAGCGACTTCTGCACGGATTCGCCCACGGCCTTGAGCCCGGCGAAATGGATGACGGCCTCAATTTCATGCTTTTGGAAAATCTGATCCAGCAGTGCGCCGTCCCGAAGGTCGCCGTAATAAAAGAGCGGGCGCTTTGCTGTGATTTGCTCCAGGCTATCCAGAACATTGGCCTTAGAGTTGACCAGGTTGTCGATGATGACCACATCCCTGCCCGCCTCCAGCAGTTTGACGCAGGTATGCGCGCCGAGATAGCCCGTCCCTCCTGTTACTAAAATGCTCATTGCTCTCCCCCTCTGGCCCGGCTAAAATTCCTGCTCTTCTTCCTCTTTGCAGGCTGGCTCCAGGCTCTCGATCATGCCGCGGATTTTTTCCAGAATGACGCTCCAGTCGTAATTCTCGCGGACGTATTTCCTGCCGTTTTCCCGCATCTGCTCATACTGCTCTGGGTGCGAAAGCAGGTAGGAAAGCGCGCCCTCGAACTCGGCATAGTTTTCAAAATACAGCCCGGCGTTGCTCTTGGTGCAGTGCCCCCGGAGCACCAGGCATTTGCCGTTGACCAGCACGGGCCGGCCCATGATCATGCTCTCCAGGACGACCATCGAGAGGCTCTCAAACTCAGAAGCCAGCACCAGGCACTTGGCATCCCGCATCAGTGCAAATTTTTCCTCTTCCGAAATAAATCCGAGAGTGATAATATCTGGGTCTTCCGGGATAGCTATCGCTGCCTTCCCCGCCAAAACCAATTTGAGCTCACCTGGATGCTTGGATTTGTACTCCCTAAAATAATCGAACAGCTCCTTGCAACCCTTGGATTCATCGATACGGCCAACATAGGTAATATACGCTTCTTTTATCCCAAAGCGTTCTTGAATAGAAGGAAGCTCCTCTGAACAACAATGAAATCACAAAAGCGTACCAGAACAGGGTACCCCGTCAG
>CAMSSU010000039.1 GCA_947063485.1 uncultured Clostridia bacterium
CTCTCATAACGTCGGACCAGAAGGAGCCGTTGTATGTCTGCAGGATAACTGCAACCTCGCTCACTTCGCCGTCGCCGGAAGGCTCGGTCGACGCATCGCCGGGATCAACAACAGGGCTGTTATCCGGCTCTTCGCCGCCCTTAGAGCAGGAGACGAACAGCATCGCAACCAGAAGGAGAGCGAGTACGATGGAAATAGTCTTTTTCATTTCCCTTTTTCCTCCAAAAAAATTCTTATGCATCTTCTGCATAGAGTGAAGATAGAAATTACCGCAAGGTGATGCCTGCGGCCAACTATCTTTAAATTGAGTATATCAGGCGGAAATGCCGGTGTCTATACGATTTTTCGTGTTTATTTATACGTTTTTGTCATATGTTTATGACGGATTCCGAAACACATTTCAATACCATCGATGCGGCAAAGCCGCTTTTTTTGCAATCCCTTCCCTCTTTTCCCGCCCGCCGCCCGGGGCGGATTATGACAAAAGTTATGACAAAACTGGCCGGTGGGAATTTGTAAATCTTGCATTTTTATGATACTGCCAAAAGCCCAAAAAGCCCTCCGTGCATTGCGGAGGGCCTTTTTCTCTTCTTTCTAATTTCAATTTTTAATTACGCATCGATCAGCCGGTGGTCTATGAGAATTTTACGGACTTCCTCATCGTTTTCCATGCTGTCCTTATCGACGATAGCACAGCCGCTGTCGATAAATTCCGGAACCTCTTCGCCGAGGGCAACTTTGTAGCCCGTCATCGTGCCGGTATAGCCCATGTTGAGGGGGTTCTGCGTAGAAACAGCCGCGACAGCGCCGCTTCTGATATATTCAAGGGAAACAGGCGAGAGATCGATAGAGACGATCTTGATATCACCAACTCTGCCGGCTTCCTCAACCGCAGTAATGGTCGGGGTCAGCTGCCCTTCCGATGCTGTAATGAAGCCGCCGAAGTCTTTCTTCGCCGTCAGCGTATCGCGGACGAACGTCAGTTCAGCATCTGCAACACTATAGGAATAAAACATCTGATAGCATTCCATATCCGGGTAGTGCTCCTTGATATAGTCGGCCGCACCCGCGGAGCGCTGAGCGCTGGTAACAACGCTGTCATTCCAGTTGATCATTGCCCAGAGGCCTTTGCCGCCCATGGCTTTGCCCAGGGCCTCGCCGGCCTGCGCTCCAAGCTTATAGTTATCCGAAGCAACCATGCAGACCGGCCAGTCCGAATCAGCGTTGGTATTCAAGAGAACAACGGGGATATTCTTCGCCTCGCAGAGGCTCATCGCACTGCCGACAGACGCCGGATCTCCGGGAGAAATGACAATGGCGCTGACATTTTTCGCAACGGCAGCCTCTATCATTTCGACCTGAGCCTGAAGGTTACTGCCGTCGTCCGGGCCATTGACGCTGCATTTCACGCCTTTTTCAGCGAGCTCGTCTATTGCCTTCTCAACGCCTCTCTTCACATCCGACCAGAAAGAGCCATTGAGGGTTTGCATAATCACCGTGATCTCCCCGGCTTCTTTATCGCCGCCCTGGGCATCGGCCGACTGGGCAGGATCAGCAGCAGGGCTGTTATCCGGCTTGTCTTCGCCGCCCTGGGAACAGGAGACGAACAGCATCGCAACCAAAAGCAATGCGAGTACAATAGAAATTGTCTTTTTCATTTTCCCTCCATATTTAGTTCGGCGCCTATTGAATATGGTTACTATACTATAGTTTCCAGGGATAGTAAACTGAATTTTCAGCCCAAAAAGTTACCTTTTCTGAACCTGTTCAAAAGGCATTGATGCTCTCTCATCCAAAGGCCGGCCGCCGGGCACTCCATATCTTTACTGCTATACCAAAAGCTCAGCAGGGTTCAAAACACACAAAGGGTGGGCACTGGGCTTTGCTTGGCTCCCGCTGAGGGACACGTTTTTTTGGCAGAAAAACGCTGGTTTTTGGTCTTGACCATCTCGGGAGCATAAAAAACCCCGGGCAGCAGAGGGTTGTTCGCTGCCCGGGCAGATGATGGTGATAAAGAGCGGTGTTTTGGCGCTTCCACCGTTCTTTTTTTTGCGCAATGGATTATTTGCCCTGCCGGAACTGGCTGGGCGTTTGGCCAAGCTGTTTATGAAAGACTCGGCTGAAATATTTCTGAGAGGAAAAGCCGCATCGCCGGGCAATTTCCTCGATGCTGTGGTCCGAAGCCAGCAGCAGACGCTTGGCCTCTTCCAGCCGGACCCGGGCGACCAGCTGAACCAGGGAGACGCCCCAGCGCTTTTTGGCGATGCGGCAGGCATACGATTCGCTGACGTGCGCCGCCCGGACAATATCCCCGACCGTGATGCTCTTCCGGAAATTTGCCCGGATATACTGCTCAATGCGCTCCTCCGCAGACAGTTTCTTCGTGCCCATTTTTGTCAGGTTGAGCAGCAGGGCTTTGACATAGTACTCCAGCAAAGCCTCGTTTTTATCCGGGCTGTAATATTCCTGGTTGATATTGGAAAACAGCCAGAGCAGTTTTCCCTGGCGGTCTGAAACACGCAGGGTTTGGGGCAGGACAAAATCCGTTTTCAGCTTGAAGCCGTAGTACTCTTGTTCGAGATCCCAGTTGATTTTCTCCCAGTGATACACCCCGGCAGGATAGGCGATAACATCATAGGCTGAAATGCCGATATCCTGCTTGGAAATCCGAACATTGGCCGGCTCTTTGATGAGCAGATACAGCAGTTCAATTTCCTCATGCTTATGCCACTTGGCGATCCCTTTGGCATTTCTCTTATGGTGCGCCGTACTCGCCACGCGAAAGCTGGCGCGCTCAATTTCCGCCGCCAGAGGCTGTTCCATCGCTTCTTTTTTCTTTTGCGCACTGCTCATTTTTTCTGGTATCATATCAATAAGTATATCATTTTTTCACTCTGGCACAACGCCTTTCTTTGGGCACAGAGGAAGAATGGCAGCGGAAATTCGGGCGCGATGCGCCGCCCTTGACTGCACAGCAGATTATTTCCCTTTCCGGAACTGACCGGGCGTTTTGCCAAACTGCCTATAGAAGACCTGGCCGAAGTATTTTTGAGAAGAAAAACCGCATTGCCGGGCAATTTCCTCAATGCTCTGATCCGAAGCCAGCAGCAGGAATTCGGCTTCCTCCAACCGAATTTGGGTAGCCAACTGCATCGGAGAGACACCCCAGCGCTTTTTGACGATGCGGCAGGCATACGATTCGCTGACGTGCGCCGCCCGGGCGATATCCCCGGCCGTGATGCGCTCCCGGAAGTTTGCCCGGATATACTGCTCGATGCGCTCGGCCGCGGGCAGGTTTCCCATGCCCATTTTAGCCAGATTGAGCAGCAGGGCTTTGACATAGTGCTGGAGCAGTGCGTCGTCTTTATCCGGGCTGTGGTATTCCCGGTTGATGCTGGAAAACAGCCAGAGCAGAGTTCCCTGGCGATCCGAGATGCGAAGAGGCTCGGGCAGGATAAAATCCGTCTCCAGCATGAGGCAGTAGAACTCCTGGCTGCGGCTCCAGTCGATATTCTCCTGGTGATACACCCCGGCGGGATAGGCCAGAACATCACAGGCGGAAATGCCGATGCTCTGCTCGGACGCCTTGACGGAGGCCGGCCCTTTGATGAGCAGATACAGCAGTTCTATGCCCGTATGCTTATGCCGCGCCGTGATCCAGACGTCGCTCTCCTCTTTATGATGCGCCGCATCCGTCAGGCGAAAACAAGCCCGCTCAATCTCCGCCGCCAAATTTTGCTCCATACTCTCTCTTTCTTTTGCGCGCTGTTCTGTTTTTTCTGGTATCATATAATTAAGGATAGCAATTTTTTTGCTCCGGCACAATATTTTTCTTTTGATACGAGGGGGAAACGGCGATGAAAATTTGGGCGCACCGGGGGGCCAGCGCGGCCGCGCCGGAAAACACCATGGAGGCTTTTTCTCTAGCTGCCCAGATGGGCGCAGACGGCATCGAGCTGGATATTCAGCTTTCGGCAGACGGCGAAGTTGTCGTCCTGCACGACGAGACGGTGGACCGCACTTCTTCGGGCAGCGGCCGGGTTTGCGATTTGACGCTGGCGCAGCTGAGGGAGCTGGATTTTTCCTGCGGCATGGCGGCCTACGCGGGGGCACGCATCCCCACGCTCCGGGAGGTTTACGCGGCGTTTGCCAAAAGCGGGATGTTCTTCAATGTGGAAATCAAATGCGAGCAGGGGGATTACCGCACGCTCTGCCAAAAAGCGCTGGCGCTGGAAAAAGAGGCGGGCATGGCCGGGCGCGTTCTCTACTCCTCCTTCAACTGGGACGCGATGCGGGAGGTGCGGGCGCTCTGCCCACAGGCCGAGACTGCCCTGCTCTACGAGCGCGCCTTATGGAGCCCGCAGAACTATGCTCTACAGCTGGGGGCCGGGGCGGTGCACCCCTCGGGATACACACTGCTGGTTCCGGGGGTGGTGCGCCGCTGCCATAAGAAGGGAGTGCGCGTGCACGCCTGGACCATCGACTCCCCCTTCGCCCTCCGGCAGATGGCGCGGATGGGCGTGGACACCGTCATCACCAACCGGCCGGCGTTTGCCCGGGAAATTTTGCAGAAATAGAAACATGCCGCCTTCGCGGGCAGGGCGCTCTTTCCCCTTTGCCGTATTCTCATGCGCCTGCGGCGCGGCTTTGCCTTTGCCCGGCAGATATGGTATAATAAACGCACGGCTTAAACGGAAGGGCTATGCCCTTCCGAAGCCTGGGCATTTATTGACGGCCACCGTCAGCGCACGCTGCGCGCTGACGACATGGTATAATAAACGCACGGCAAGGCGCAAAGGTCAAGGGCGATGGGCAGCCATGGGGGCAAGCCCCCATACCCCTTTCCTTATTTTTTAAAATGGAATTGCCGGGAAAGCCAGTTCGCATGGCGGCATGATATAATAAAAAAGATATTTTTAGATAGGAGCATGTTTTCTTTACTATGATTCGAGAACTGAGGCAGGAAGACCGGGAAATCTTCCTGGCAATGTGCCAAAAATTTTACCAGAGTTCCGCCGTTCTGCACGGCATCCCTGCGGCCAACATGGAGGAGACCTTCCGGCGGGTTGTGGCCGGCTCGCCCTATGCGCAGGGCTATCTGCTCACCCACCAGGGCGAGACTGCGGGCTATCTGCTCACCAGCACGACTTATTCCAACGAGGTCGGCGGGCTGGTGATTTGGCTGGAAGAGCTCTATCTGGAGGAGAAGTTCCGGGGGCTGGGCCTGGGCGGCGCGGCCATGGAGTATATTCGGCAGAACTGCCCGGCAGACGTGCGGCGCCTGCGCCTGGAGGTTACCCCCTGCAATCAGGGCGCCATCCGGCTCTACGAGCGCAAGGGCTACCAGAAGCTGGACTACATTCAGATGGTTCAGGATTTTTAAAGAAAAAAGACAGGGCTTCTGCCCTGTCTTTTTTTGCGGAGATTGGGGGAAGGGGAAGGTCAAGGGCCATTCTGAAACATGGGGGCCTGCCCCCATGTTCACCCAAGCCCTTGGCCTTTAGATGAGCGACAGACTGCGCAGAAGAAAAATCCAGGCGGTTACCGTCGCGGCGGAAAAGAGCGTCGTGTAGACGATGATGCTGGAGGAGAGGTCTCCGTCGTTGCCCAGGTTCACGGCCATGATATACGAGGCTGTGGCAGTTGGCGAGGCAAACATGATGAGCAGGGCCACCAGGCGCTCCCCCGTAAACCCCAGCCAGACGGCCACCGGCAAAAATACCGCCGCCTGGGCGATGAGCTTTAAAAACGTCGCCCAGAGCGCAGGCCCAAGACAGCGCTTTGCGCCGTCCAGCCGGAAGCTGGCGCCGATGGCCAAAAGCGCCAGGGGCGTCGCCACACTGCTCACGCTTTGCAGAGAGGATGTGAACATCCGGGGAAGGCGTAGATTCCAGACGGCAAAGGGCAGCCCCAGCAGGATGCCCCAGATAATCGGGTTTTTGAGCACGCCCAGCAGCGCCTGCTTTGCCACGCCGCCCTGAGCGGCGCCCTCCGGCCGCCTGCCCTCTATCGTCAGGACGATGACGGCCATGATATTATACAGCGGCGCGGCGGCCAGAATCATGATGGAGGCGTAGGAAGCGCTCCCGTAGATATTCTGCATGAGCGCCACGCCCAGCAATGCGGCACTGCCCCGATACGAGCCCTGGACAAAGCTGCCCACCATGCTCTTATCCTTCAAAAACAGGCGCGCGCCGCCCCAGATGAGCAAAATGCAGGCCAGGGAGGAGAGAAAGCCAAAGGCCAGGAAGCGGAAATCCAGCAGGGAGGCCGCATCCATCCCGGAAATTTCCAGAAACAGCATGACGGGCAGCGTGATGGAATACGTCAGCCGGTTGGCCACGGTAACGAAGTTGTCGTTGAGCATTTTGGCGCGCCCCAGTAGATAGCCCAGCACGATGACCAAAAAGACCGGGATAGTCGCATTCAGGCTATAAATAAAATTCTCCAGCATGATAAGCAGCCTTTCTTTCTCTTTGTTCCATTATACTACGCCGCCGGCTTTTTGCGCAAAAAGACTGCGGCGGGCTTTTCGCGCGCCGCAATGCGTCTCCTACTGCCTGGCCTGCCGCGCGGCCAGAACTTCCTGCACAAAGCAAAGAGCCGTCTGCCCGGCGGCGCCTGCGCCTGCCTCGCGGTAGACGATGGGCATCCCCAGCTTGGCCGCCATGCGGTTGAGCCCGGCGCCGTTGGCCAGCACCAGTTCCTGCGCGGCGGCTACGGCGTTATCCAGCTCCTTCATGGTCGCCCGCAGCACCTCGGGCGCCAGCCGCTCCTGCCCATAGGCATACAGCGCCAGCTCCCGGTTATAGACGGCGTGGGCATATTCCATAAACGCCCGGGCGCAGGAGAGCAGAAAGGCCGTCGCCTCCTCATCTCCCTCATACGAGCGCAGCAGCGCCCGAAATTTCTCCAAATCCAGCACAAACATCATCTCCTTTATCTTTGATTATTCGCCATACACCGGCGTTTTCCTTGTTTTTCCACGCCCTTCATGCTAAAATAGGAAAAACTGCTTCTCTGGAGGTTTTCCCATGGGTAAAAAAGTGTTTCTGAATGAATTTTCTGCGCTGGAAGTGCAAGAGCTGCTCAAAAAGAAGGAGGAGGTCGTTGCCATCGTGCCATTTGGCTCCTGCGAGAGCCACGGCTGGCACTGCCCGCTGGGGCCGGACTTCTTCGTCCCCACGGAGGTCGCAAAAAGAGTCGCAGAGCGGCTGGACAACGTGGTCGTCGCGCCCTGTCTGCCTTACGGCACCTCCATCCACTATAACCAGTTTCCCCTTTCGCTGACCCTGCGGTTCGAGACCGTGCAGGCTGTGGCTGAGGACGTGCTCGAGAGCCTGATTGGCAACGGCATCACGCATCTCTACCTGCTCAACGGCCACGACGGCAACATTCCGGCGCTGGAGATTGCGGCGCGCAACGTCAAAAACCGCCACAAGGAGGCGCGCATCCTCTTCCTGCCGGCATGGTGGGAGAAAGTCGGCCCGATTATGGGCGATCGCTTCGAGGTCTGGGGCGGGCTTGGGCACGGCGGCGAGGGCGAGACTTCCATCATGATGGCCGTTCGGCCGGATTTGGTCGACCTTTCCCGGGCCGAGGCGCAGGTGCCCCAGGGCGTCATCGACATGGACAAGGCGACCATCATTTGGGATATCGGCGAGATTACCCGCACCGGCGCCACCGGCGACCCGACCCGCGCCAGCATGGAAAAGGGCCGGCAGATGCTGGATATTTTGACCGGGCTGATTGCCGACGCCATCACGGACATGCGGGCGCAGGGCTGGGATTACAGGACCAAATAGCGCAAAAAACCGAAGGCTCTGCCCTCGGTTTTTTGTTGGGGCGGAAAAAGCAAGGGCGAAGGGCGAGGGAAGAGGGCAAAGGGCAAGGGCATCGGTGGACATGGGGGCAAGCCCCCATACCCCTTACATTATAATAGGGGTGGGGTTGCGCAAAAAAGCGCGGCGGGCAGGGAGCATGCGCCCTCTGAAAAAATAGCTTCCGGCGCCGCATGCGAAAGGGGCATGTTCCTGGGCTCCATCATTCAGGGACCACACCGCACACAGGGCTGAAGGGCGTTTCTATCCTGCTAATCGGATGCGGCAGGAATCTCTTATCCCCAATCAGCTTTATAGTCGCCAAGTCCTGGGGTATGGGGCGCAAGCCCCATGGCTGCCCACCGCCCTTGACCTTGGGCGCGCCTGGAGCTAGGCCAGGGCGGAAGAACAAAGGATATACTAAAGAAGGAAAAGCGCAGGCGCTTTTGAGAGGAGGAACGCGGCATGTTGGAGGTTGTTTTTAGCGAGAGCGCGGCAGGAAGCCTTGCGGCGGCAATGGGCAAAAAGGGCGGCAAAGGCCGCCGGGAGACGCTTGCCGCAAAAAACGGCGGGTATGAATTAAACGGCCCGGGGCAGCCGGCTTTGGCCGGGAGCCGGGAAGATATTTGCAGTTTCCCGCTCTACCTGGGCTTTGGTGAAATAGACGAGGCGGGCATCGGCCCACTGCGGGAGCGGGCTGTCTCCGCGCTGACGGACGCTTACCCGGCCGAAGGGGCCCATGCCGCACAGGCGTTTTTGCAGACGGCCCGCTCATCCCTGGAAAAACTGCTGAGCCGGGCAAAGCAGGGCGAGCCGCTGCGCATCTGGGCCAGCGGCCAGCCGGACGACGCCTGCGGGCTTTGCTGGCTGATGGAACAGCTGATGGACGCAGGGCTGGAGAAGCTGGATGCCGCGCTGGTCTTGCTGCCCAGTTTCTGCGAAAAACCCGGCGGCACGGCGGTTTTGCACAGCGGCTGGGGCGAGCTCTCTGCGCAGGAATGGAGCCGGATGGCAGGGCTGGGCCAAAAGATTCCGGCGGCTCTCTGCCAGGCCATGGCGGCCTGCTGGCAGCAGCTTCGGGCGCAAAACGCGCCGCTGCGCGCTGTGGTAAGCGGGCGACTGGTCGGCGTGCACTATGGGTTCTACGATTTCCTGATTCTGCGCGAGCTGGAGGCAGAGCCGCAGGAGTTCCTGGAGGCGCGGCTGATTGGCAAACTGCTGGGCAAATACCCTCTGGGCCTGAGCGACGCTTTCTTCGCCCTGCGTTTGGAGCAGTTTGTTCGGGACGGCGCATTGCAGGAGGTCTCCTCCCCCGCCCCGGGAGAGCCGGTTTATCACCGCATACTGCGCAGGACGAGCGCAGGCCAGCAAAAGATAGAAAAATAGCCGGGGCAAAAGGCCCTTGCCAAAAATGCCTTCCAGCAAAAGATGGGGCGCTGTTTTTTGGCGGATTCTTTCGCTGGCGCTTATCTGCATAGGCACGACATTTTTGCACAGAGAAAAAGCACGCACAGGCACTCGGTGCCTGTGCGTGCTTTTCTGTTTTTATCGTTCCAGCAGTTTTTGCAGCCGCACCACGCCCTGCCCGCTGGCTTCGGGGGTATCCCGCAGGGGGAAAGAGATGCCCATCTGCTCGTATTTGGGCAGGCAGAGCTTGCGGAAGGGCAAGAGCTCGATTTTCTGCACGTTTTTAAACCCGCGCACGAACTCCCCCAGGGTGCGGATATGCTCCGGGGCGTCCGTCAGCCCGGGGACGACCACATGCCGCACCCAAGTGGGCACGCCCATCTCCTCCGCCAGCCGCAGAAACGCCTGCACCTGCGCAAAGCTGCCGCCGGTATGTTTTTTGTAATCCGCTTCTGAGAGGAACTTCACATCTGCCAGCACCAGGCTGGTCTGCGCGAGCACGGAGCGGGCATCCGAAAGCGCGCCCATGCAAGAGGTATCCAGCGCGGTATGCACGCCCTGCTCCCGCAGAAGCCGGAAAAATTCCGCGCCAAAGCCCGCCTGCATGAGCGGCTCGCCCCCTGAGAGCGTTACGCCGCCGCCACCCTTCCAATAGGGCGCATACCGCAGCGCCTTCTGCGCGGTCTGCTCCGGCGTATAGGGCTGGCCTTGGCCGAATGCCCAGGTATCCGGATTGTGGCAATAGGCGCACCGCAGCGGGCAGCCCTGCAAAAACACCACAAACCGCAGGCCCGGCCCATCCACCGCCCCCAGAGACTCAAAGGAATGCACATAGCCGATATTCTGCTCTTCTTTGCGCATGGCGCCGCTCCTTTCGCTGGGGGATTAAGGGCAAGGGATTTAGGTCTAAGGTCAAGGGCTTAGGGGTGTTTTTGAAAAAACACCCCTAACACCCCAAAAACTTTTTTCTTGAAAAAATAGAGGGTGATAATAGTGCAGAATGGCTAGTTTCGCTCTATATTTCTAGATGCTGCAATATTATATAAAGTTACCATAAGATCGGGTATAAAATAGGCACTTC
>CAMSSU010000040.1 GCA_947063485.1 uncultured Clostridia bacterium
TAGCATATTTTTATGAAAAAGCAAAATCGGCTGTTTCTTTTTAGTCTTTTCCAAAATACCGGGAAAATTCCCGTACTCCCTTTTTTCTTTTTGGGTTTTCGGAGCGTTCGGCCATCCGCTTGATACTGCCCGATAAAGCGGATAGCGCATTTCGGCCCTCTCTTTTTTGCGAGACAATTCCTACCCTGTGTGCTAAACTGAAAGCAGATCATCTATCTAAAAAGGAGAACCCCATGCTTCTGGAATTGATACAAAACGCTCAAAGCGCGGAAACGCCAATTGAAAACCAGATCTTTGAAAATGAATCGCTCCTGCTATCCGATTTCTCCCATCTGGATTTTAACCGCGTTCTATTCCGAAAATGCAGATTCCTGCAATGCGATTTTTCCAAGGCCTCCCTTTTGCATACGCGATTCGAAGGCTGCGATCTCTCGGGCAGCGATTTTTCCGAGAGTTTTTGGAAATACGGCATCATGGCCGAGAGCAAGTTCGACGGCTGTAATTTTTCCGAGGCGCGCATCCGGGAATGCAAGATCGCTGAGAGCCTTTTCTATTATGCGAACTTTCCGCAGATCATCTGGGAAAACTGCGAGGTTTCTGAGAGCTTTTTCAGCGGCGCCTCGTTTCATGCCGCCCGATTCAAAGATCTTCGGCTTCAAAAGGTCAACTTCTCGGATGCCGATTTTTTTGGCGTTTCCATGAAAAAGCTGGATCTTTCGGATTGCGATCTGACGAACATCTCTATCTCGGATACGTTTCAGGAACTGCGCGGCGTCAAACTAAACGCCATCCAGGCCGCCGCCTTTATGCGGTTTTTCGGGGTCGAGATCGTGTAGCTTCCAATCAAAAAAAGAAACGCAACAGCGTTTCTTTTTTATTGCTCCGCATACCGCGCGTAGATTGCATGAGGCATCTGCTTCCCATTGACTACCTTGATGAACTGGCTCTCTTTTTTCATGCCCAGCCGCTCCGCCACCCGCACAGACGCCCGGTTTTCCGGCCTGATCTCCGCAATCACCTTCTCCGCCGGGTAGTTTTCAAAGAGATACCGGATGCAGGCCTCTCCGGCCTCTGTGGCATAGCCCTTGCCCCAGGCTTCTTTTCCCAAAATATATCCAATCCCATAAAACTTTTCCCCGCCGATTTGCTCCATCAGCGGCCCCATGCAGCCTATTACTTTGCCGGATACCTTCTCCACCGCCGCATAATATCCAAAACCGTCGGCCTGATACCGCCTTTGCTGATTGGCGATAAACCCGCGCACCTGCTCGCCGCTGAAAGCATATTCCCAGGCATACATTACCTCAATATCCTGCAAAAACAAACACAGCGCGCTAAAATCTTCCTGCCGCAGCTCTCTCAGCCCCAGCCGCTGCGTCTCAATCCGATATTGCATTGCTCCTCCGCATATAGAAAAAGGCCTCCGAAGAGGCCCCTTCTTTTTCTTACTCAAGGTTGTTGTGGTTAAACCCAATATCCGCCGGGACAAGGCTCATATACTCCGCCAGATAGGACTGGACGGTATCTGCCACCATGTTGAACACCGGATAAATCGAGCCGCCGCATCCATCCGGAACCTCTTCTCCCTCCGGCCGGACGGGTTTGGGGATGACGACTTTCAAATCTGCCAGTCTGCCGATGGTGGAATCCTGGCTCCCCGTAACCAGCGCCAGCTTGGCACCATGTTCTTTTGCCTGCTGCGCGATGATGCACATGGTTTTGGTCTCGCCGGAACCCGAGCCAATCACCAGCAAATCCTCTTCGCCGATGGCAGGCGTCCCGTTATCGCCGACGACAAACGTCCTCAGCCCAGCCTGCGAGCAGTTCATGGAGAGGATCTTGATCATGTTCCCCGCTCTGCCCCAGCCTGCGACGAAAATTCTTCTGGCATGGAGAATCGCCTTCGCGAGCTCATCGAGCTCCTGCTGGCAAACGCCGTTTAGCATCTGGGCGCATTCTTCGCCCATTCTGATTTTCTCTTTTACTCTATCCATCATGATCATAATCTCCTCTTATTCCAGGTTGTTGTGGTTTCTGCCGACGTCTTCCCAGGTTACGCCGAGCCGTTCCATCGCATAAGCGCGGATCAGATCACAAACCATGACGATAACATGATACATAGAGCCGCCGGAGCTGGTGGGAGCAGGAGGCGCGCCGTCGCCGCGCTTGCGCCTGTTCTGCGGGATGACTACGTTCACATCCGCAAGCCTGCCGATCGTGGAATCTGCGTTGCCGGAAATCAGGCCCAGCTTTGCGCCGTGATCCTTTGCCTGCTGCGCAAGAATGCACATGGTCTTTGTCTCTCCAGAGCCCGAGCTGATGACCAGAATATCGCCCGGCTGAATGGCCGGCGTTCCGTTATCGCCGACGCAGTAAGTCTCAAGGCCGATCTGCGAGCAGTCCATCGAGAGGATTCTGCCGACGTTCCCCGCTCTGCCCCAGCCTGCGACGAAAATCCGCTTTGCTTCCAGGATAGCATCTACCATCGCATCCAGCTGCGCCTGGTCGATGCCGGCCAGCATCTCGGCATCTTCTCTGCCTGTTCTGGCTCGCTCTGCAACTCTATCCATTTTCTTTGTCATTGCCTATCTCTCCTTTAGCAGTGGGTTATTCCAGGTTGTTGTGGTTTGCGCGGACGTCCTCGAACGTCTTGCCAAGGCGCTCCATCACGCACTCTTCGATGAAATCGTTGAGCATGAAGGCAACCTGATAAACATTGAGCCCGCGAATTTCGGAATGCTCTTCGCCTTCTTTTTCCTCTTTCCACTGCGATGCCGGGATGACGACGTTGATATCCGCGATCTTGCCCATGGTGGAATCCGCGTTGCCCGAGATCAGGCAGACTTTCGCGCCGTGATCCTTGCCCTGCTGGCAGATGAGGGAGATGGTTTTGGTGTTGCCCGAGCCAGAGAAGATGATCAGCAGATCCCGCTCATGGATGGAAGGGGTGTTATTGTCGCCAACGCAGAACACATTCATGCCCAGCTGCGACATATCCATGCCCAGGATTCTGACGATGTTCCCCGCTCTGCCCCAGCCGGAAACAAAAATTCTTCTGGCGTCGATAATCGCGTCTACCAGCTCGTCGATCTGCTTCTGATCGACAGCGGCCAGAATCTCCGCGTTAATTTTGCCCATTTCCTGTCTTCTCTTCAACTTATCCATTTTCAAATCTCCTTTTCTTTTGGCTCAAGGCCATAAATTGGATGCGCTCGGGAAAAGCAAAGCACATGGAGGCAAAACGCTCCTCTCCTCTATGATCTTGTCTGTTTCTCCGAATGCTTTTATTATACATCGCCAAGGCGCGCATTTGCAACCTTTCTCTTCCCTTCAGCCCATTTTTATATTGGCTCTCAAAGGCGCCCTTTTATATTTTAAGCGTATCATGGCCTGTTCTAGAAGTAAACGGCATTTTCCTGCAAAAAAGTTATCTTTTCCGAACCGCCTAGGCAGAAAAACTCCGGCAAAGGCAGGCATAGCCGCCGCCTGCCAACTTAATTTCGGTATTTTTCAGAAATTCCCTTGACATTTTCTCCGTCATTGTTTAATATATTATACGTCCCGTTTGTGGCCCCTTGGTCAAGCGGTCAAGACATCGCCCTTTCACGGCGGTAACAGGAGTTCGATTCTCCTAGGGGTCACCATTTTTAAAGCTTGCTCGTCAGCTGCCTCGGGCGGTTGGCGGGGGAGTTTGGGAGCATAGCTCAGCTGGGAGAGCATCTGCCTTACAAGCAGAGGGTCATTGGTTCGAGCCCAATTGTTCCCACCAACAGCATATCGCTGAAAAAATACTGTTCTGATTTTCAGGGCAGTATTTTTTGCGAAAAATAGCGGGGCACCCTGCCAGAGCCGGCCTTACCTTAGCGCCCTTCCCGCGGCGGCTCTCGCACAAATTCGCCCAGCGCATCGGCGCCTTTGGCAGCCCTATTTCTTATAAAACCCTCCCCAAAATCAAAGCGCCCGGCCGGCTTTTCTGCCCGGCCAGGCGTTCTTTTTTAAGGCGCGTAGAATTTCACTCTGCCATAGGCATATTCCCTGCATGGCATCCCGCTGTCCTGGGGCTCCTGCCCTTCTATTTCCCCTTTCAAAATCGCCTGCGCTCCTCTTTGGATTTCTCCAAGATACGAAGCGTCCAGGGGCATTTTGCCATGGCAGGGCAGCACGGTTTGAAATGCCTCTTTCCTTTTCTCCAATCGCTCCATGCTGGCGCAAAGGGCCTCCAGGTTGCGCCCCGAGCCAAACATATAAATTGGCCCCTCCTGCACGCTGTCCCCCGAAAATAGCACGCCCGTTTCCTGCTCCAGCAGCATGATGCTGCCCGGCGTATGCCCCGGAGTATGCAGCACGGCCAGCTTCCTGCCGCCTAGTTCGATGGTATCGCCCTCCCATAAAGGCTTGAGGCGCAGCCGATTCTGCGGCATGTTCTGCAAAAAGCGCTCATATTCCGCTGGATGCAGATAGATCTTCCCCTCAAACTGCCCGCATCCGCCAATGTGGTCTCGATCCGAATGAGAAAGCGCCAAAATCAGCGGTTTTTGCGTCAGGCCGGAAACCAGCTCTCTCAGGGCTCCTTTGCCAAACCCCGTATCCAGCAAAAGCGCATGCTTCCCGCCCTCGATCAGAAACATGCGGACGACGCCTTCCTCAATCGCCCAAATTCCCTCTCCCATTGTCTTCACGCAGTATTCCTGTTCCATGCCATTTCCCCCTTCCCGCTTTGAAAAAGGAGCTCAAAAGCACCAGCTCCTGAGCTCCTGTTATGCTATTTGACCTCGCCCCAGGCCATTGCTCTGGCCGATTTGACGATTGCCTCGGAAATTTTCATCTCGCGCACGCCGTCTTCAAATGTCGGGAAGCGCCTTTCTCCCTGCCGCCCGCCCAGGATATAGTCGTAAACCTGTTTGAAGCATTGCTTGAAGGCATCGCCAAACCCTTCGGCATGACCGCCCGGATAGCTCATGATCTCCTGCGCCAGAGGCATCGCCAGGGAAGGATCCTTGATCATGATCTCGTTATTTCCTGTGCGTTTGCCAATCCAGAGCTGATTGGGCATTTCGCCGTCAAAGCAAATGCCTGCCTTGCTGCCGTAAATCTCATAATACAGCCGATTCTTGCGCCCAGCCGCCGCCTGGTTGACCGTGAGCGTTCCCCGGGCGCCGCCGCCAAACCGCAGCAGAACAGAGGCGTAATCCTCCGTCGTAATCTCCATATCCTCGTAGTCGTCGTTTGTGAGCATTTTCCCCGAGAATGTCTGGATCGCCTTTTTGGGCTTTTTGCGCACGGGCAGGAACGTCGCGAAGTCCGCGCAGACCTTTTCAATGCGCAGGCCAGTCATGAACTCGGCGCCGTCCAGCCAGTGCGAGCCGATATCGCCAATCGCCCGGGCTTCTCCGGCCTGCTCCGGCTCCAAGCGCCAGCTGTAGTCCGTCGGCAGCTGCAGCCAATCCTGCTGGTATGAGCCGTTCACCGCGTAAATCTCGCCCAGCTCTCCCGCGTCTATCATGGCCTTCACCTGATGGAGCAGCGGGTAGTAGCGCAGGTTGAAGCTCACCGCCGCAACCACGCCTTCCCTCTCCGCCAGGGCCAGCAGCTCCTCTCCTTCTGCGGAAGTCATGGCCAGCGGCTTATCGCATACCACATGCTTATGCGCCAAAATCGCCGCTTTGGCCATGGAATAATGCAGGTAATTCGGCGCGCAGATATGCACCGCCTCCACCTGCTCATCCGCGATCAGCTCCATATAATCGCCGTACCCCTTAGGGATGCAGAGCTTCTGCGCCAGCGCCTCCGCCCCGGCCGCGTTAGTCGTCGCGATTGCCACAACTTCAATATAGCCCAGCCTTCTCAGGCTTTCCACATGCACTGGCCCGATGAATCCCCCGCCGATCACGCCGACTTTTATCTTCTTCATGGCGCCCTCTCCTTACAAAATATACTGGTTCATAAAGTTCTTGGAAAGGCGGATGGAATCCAGCCGATCCTGCAAAGTCTCCTCGTATGCCCGGTCCTCGATCTCCAAAATGGCCGCGCCCTTATACCCGATATCGTTGAGCGCCGAGACGAATTTGCCCCAGTCGATATCCCCAAGCCCCGGGAGTTTGGGCGTATGGTATGCCAGCGGCGGCGCAAAGAAGCCGACCTGGTTGTATTTCTCCGGATAGAACTGCACGTCTTTGATATGAATATGCCGGATTTTTTCCGCAAACTGATAGATGGGCAGCGTGTAATCCATCTGCATGATGATCATGTGCGAAGGGTCGTAGTTGAGCGCGAAATTTTTGCTGTCGATCCGCGAGAACATCTCCTGCCAGATCGCAGGCGTGCAGGCGAGGTTTTTGCCGCAGGGCTCCTCATCCGTCGTAAAATACATGGGGCAGTTCTCGATGCAGACGGTGATGCCGCGATCCTCCGCCTCTTTGATGATATCCGGCCAAATTTTCTGGAACGCATCGAAGCTCTCGCTCAAAGTCGCCCGGGGGTCTCTGCCGATAAACGTATTGAGAACCGGAACGCCCAGATCTTCCGCAACTTTCAGAAGCTTTTTGATATGCGCAACCGCAAGCTCGCTCTGTTCCTTATCCGGATCCAGCGGGTTGGGATAGTATCCCAGGCCGGAGATCTCGATGCCCGTCTCGGCCAGCTTTTCCTGAATCGCCCCCTTGTCATAGCAATCCGCATCAATATGCGTAACGCCTGCATACCGCCGCGTCGCCTTTCCCATGGGCCAGCATGCCAGCTCCACGGCCTTAAGCCCCAGCTGCGCCGCATAGTCCACCACCTGATCAAAGCGATACTCCGGCAAAATTGCGCTCAAATATCCAAGTTTCATAAAAACCTCCGCCTATTTGCATTTTTAGATTCGGTATGCCCATTATATCATATTTGGAAAGAGAAAAAAGAGCGTTTATGCTCTTTTTTCATAAAGCTGCAAAGTTTCTTTTGCGGCCTGCTGCAATTTTTCCGCGACGCTGGGCGGCGAGATGATTTTCGCCTTGCCTCCAAACTGAAACACCCAGGAGAAAAAGGCTGGGCTGACCGCGACTTTGAGATGCGCGGTAAACTTGCCGTCTTTTGCGCTGGAAATGGGCACGTCTCTGCCAAAGCGATCCACCACGACGCCCACAAGGCTCTCGTCAAATTCCATCACAATACCCTGCACATCTCCGCCAAACATGCCGAACATCCTGTTGGCATATTCTGCCGGCTCCAGCTTTTGCCCCATCTCGATGCGCCGCTCAGGCTCCAGGCTGATTTTTGCCATTTTATCCACGCGGAAATGCGAGAGCCCGCCATACCTCTCATAATAGGCCACCAGATAGTAGTAGCCGTCATTCCAGAGCAACAGATACGGGCTGACGGTATACCGCTCGCCGTCTCTGCGCGGGTGCAGCTTTTTATCCAGCTTGTATTCGGAATAGAGAAAGGAGATCTGCCGCTCCTCGGAAATCGCCCGGTGAATCTCGTCGACATTATAGTAAATGCTCTCGTTCATGGTTTTCACCCGGTTCAAAATATAAACCTGGCGCTCCAGCTGGCGCGCCTGTCCGGCGCTGGTCAGGCTCTCTATTTTCTTGATGAGCTGCTCGCTTTTCTTATGCGTGATAAACCTGGATGCCTGCACAGCGTCTACCAGCAGCTTGAGCTCGGGCAGTTCAAACGCCCTGCTGGCCACATAATAGCCAAAATTTCTGCTGCGTCGGCATTCAATATCCAGCCCAAACGTCCGCAGTGTCTCCAAGTCGTCATACAGGCTCTTGCGCTCTGCGCCAATTCCATATTCCGCCAGCGCCTCAACCATCTGCGGAATCGTCATCAAATGTTCTTCATCCGTGCGCTCCAATAAAATCTTCATCAGATAGAGCAGCTTCATCTTTTGCCTTGGGCCCTTAGCCATGTCTCGCATCCCTCCCCTTTGTTTTTCAGTGTACCATAAACATCCCATGCTTTCAACCTCAATAGTCCGTTTTTTCGGACTATTCTTTTGGTATGATAACTACAGAGAAAGGATGTGGTTTCATGAAAAAGCGTTATTCGGTTTTGCATAGATTTCTGGAAAGCTTCCTGCGCGGCGCGCAGGGCGGCCGCTACGGCAGAGGCACCGCTTTCTTCTGTTTGGGCTGCTGCTTGGTCCCTCTGGTTTTCGCAGGGCTTTTTCATTTTTTAGGGGCCTTTTGGGGCTGCACAATCGCCGCTGTTCTGGCCGCTTTGGCGCTGGCGCACTTCGATGCATACGAGAGCGAATATCCCGCCGAGCCGGAAACATCTGTCCGCAAAAAAAGTGCCCGCTTTTCCCACAGCGGAAAAACACAGCGATGTTCCCGCGAAAAGATAAGCTGAAGCACGATGAAAAAGCGCCGCATCTTTACTGCGGCGCTTTTCTGCGCTTTTTTGCCACCCTATTCTATCGCTCTGCCATCTTCTTCGCACACCAGGCGATAAGCCGCATAAACAGCTCCTCCAACTCCTGCCCCTGGGCATTTGCAATGGCCTCTCTGCTCATGCACCGCCCAAATAGCCATGCCTCTTCCCCGGAAAGCGCCTGTCCCAGCGCCTGTTTGCTGTCGTAATAAACCTGTTCCTTGCAAAACGCATCGGCTTGCAGCAAAAAGAAAATGCCCTTATAGAGCATCGCTAAGGTCTGCGCCTTTCCCTCTTCAAAAAGATAGCAATGGCAGGCGGCATGATAGAGATTTGCCGCGCCGATTTTCAGCGCCTCCTGCGCCTCCTCCCGCCCAGGCTTTGGAAATAGCTCGCATAAATCCCCTAAAATGGGCTGGGTATCATAATAGAACTGAAACAGATCCGCTCTGGGCCAATGTGCCAGTTCGCTTCTCCCCGAGACGAAGCCGCACATTTTTTCCCGCTCCGGCATTTTTTCTACCATCTGCCGATAGGCCCGCAAGTCCTCCGCGCCCAGTTCATCCAGAATTACGACCATATCAATATCGCTTTGCTCTGTCTCCTCACCCCGGCGATGGCTGCCCTGAATCCCCAAAAAGGCAACGCGCCCCGGGAACAGCTCTAAAATCGCTCTCTGAAACGCCCCGCACCACTGCTTTGTCTGTTCTGTCATATTCTCCTCCGTCTAAAAAGCAGCGAAATCTCGCTACTCATTCTTATTTCTGCTCTGCCTCTTGTTCTGCCGCCTCGCGGTATTTGCGCATGCTGATCGCGAAAAGTTCGCCGTTGCTGGGCGGCGTATAGGTGATGGCATTGGCTCCTGCCGCAATCGTCGCTTCAATGCTCTCTTCCGTGGGTCCGCCCGTCGCAATGATCGGAATATCCGGGTATGTTTCCCGTATCTTTTTGACGATCTGTGCCGTTTTGGCCGCCCCGGAAACGTTGATAATATCCGCTCCCGCCGCGATTCTCCCCGCAATATCCGTATGCTCGGATACCACCGTAACCACCACGGGGATGTCTAAAATCTGCTTGAGCTGCCGGATGGTCTCATTTTCCGTCGGCGCATTGAGCACAACCCCAAATGCACCCACAAACTCCGCATCCCGCGCCAAATCGATCACCCGCGCGCCCTTGGTCACTCCGCCGCCCACCCCGACGAAAACCGGCATATCGGCCGCCGTCATGATGGCTTTGGTGATAGCTGGCTGGGGGGTAAAGGGGTAAACTGCGATAATCGCATCGGTATTGATATTGCGGATGATGGCAACATCCGTCGTAAAGGCCAGGGATTTGATTTTTCTGCCGAAAATGCGAATCCCGGATGCTTTCCGCAGGCACTGGGGCGCGCTGATCATATGGCTGCGCAAATTTCCCTCAAAGCAGGGAATCCCTCTGTTTTCCTGTTCCCATCTGTTCTCTTCCATACCCTTCCCTCCATTGCGGTTTTTCAAGTCTTTTTTCTATTCTACCATGCCTTTGCCCTGTTCCCAATGCATCTGCACCCAAATTTTCTAAAACGTTACGTTCTCGCCATATTTTTCGCAGACAAAATAAGCCGAAAACAAAATCATCTTCAACAAAGAGAAGATCGGCCCTACTTCTTGCTTTCTTTC
>CAMSSU010000041.1 GCA_947063485.1 uncultured Clostridia bacterium
AAAAAGGAAGCCATTTTGGCTTCCTTTTTTATTTCCGATGATTAAAGGAACGAGCGGGTAATGCCATAAACCTTCCCATAAACGATGAGCCGCTCTAGCTGTTCGCCGGAGATTTTGCGGGGGGGATAATTGGGATTGATAGAGACGAGGGAGATATAGCCCTCTTTTTCTTTTACGACTTTTTTGATCATCGCATCCTCGCCGTCCACAATGACAACGGCCAGCTCTCCGTTTTCCACGTCGCTTTGCAGATGCACCAAGGCCAAGTCGCCTTCTTCGATTTGAGGGAGCATAGAATCACCGCGCACGCGCACATAGCGAAACTCTTCCGCATTTCTGATCCCAAGCGCCGGCTCTGTGCCCATATGCTCTTCCTGGATTCCGCCGTCAAAGCCTGCCCGCACGCTGGCAACTACCGGGATCTGCGCAATGCTGGAAGGCGTGATGAGCTCTTCTTCGCCCAAAAGATAGCCCATAGAAACGCCCAAAGCCTCTGCGACGACTTTCAGGGTATCATAATCCGGGCGGCGGCTGCCGCTTTCCCACATGCCGACGGTAGAGGTTGCGACGCCAATTTTTTTTGCAAACTCAGCCTGGGTATAGCCGGCAACTTTCCTCAACTTTTTGAGCCTGGAATCAAACATGTTTTTCCTCCCACTATCTCTCTATTTTATACTACACTATTCGTGAGAAAAAGCAAGCAAAATTTGCGCCCTATGCCGGAGAATTTGCATACCGGCGGCGGAACAGAGCGACAGCCGCCGCTTTCGGAACGCATATCTATCTGTTTGCAGAAAATAGAAAAAGAGCCGGCAGGGAATGCACCGGCTCTTCTGGGAAAGCACGTTAGGATAGTTTCTCGACAAAAGCGCCCTTGCGATCGAAATCGTTGAATACGATGTCCCAGTTTCCAGAAAAAGATTTGGTTTTCTGGGCGACGCGCGCGGCAAGCTGTGCGTCTGCCTTATCCACGAAAGCCAGGATAGTGGGTCCGGCTCCGGAAAGGCATGCGCCGTATGCGCCGCTGTCGTAAAAAGCCTGGATCACGTCGTCGAAGTGGGCGATAAGGCCTTTGCGGTAGGGCTGATGCAGCCGATCATTCAGTGCGACGCGCAGAGAGGCATAGTCTCCGGAGTAGAAAGCGGAAATCAGAAGCCCCATGCCAGAGATATTTGTGATGGCATCTTTTACGGGAATCTGGCTGGGCAGAACGCCCCGGGCTTTTTTGGTGGAAAGCGTGAAAGAAGGGATGGCCAGGCAGAGCGCCAGATCCTCGTGAATGGGAATGGGGCGCGTCAAAATTTTGCCGGAATGCTTTGCGCTGACACACGCACCGCCAAAGATGGCAGGAGCGGCATTATCCGGGTGGCCTTCCAGCTCTGTGGCAATTTCCAGAACATCATCTTTTGAAAGCTTGGCGCCAAGAACGGTGTTGGCAATGAGGATGCCGCCCACACTGCAAGCCGCAGAGCTTCCCATGCCTCTGGTATGGGGAATCCCGTTATACTGCTTTAAATATAGCCCCGGCAGCTTTTTGCCGAGCTTATCTGCGGCGTATTTGGCCGCCTGAAAAATCATATTTTTTTCATTGCAGGGAATATAGGGCGAGGGCACGCTCTGCTCGATGATCAGCCCGGATTCGCGCTCTTCAAAATCGATTGCGTTATACAGCGCGATGGCCAGGCCGGCACAGTCAAACCCGACGCCGATATTGCCGCTGCTTGCGGGGATGCTTACTTTCCACATGTGTCTAAAACTCCAATTCTGTTGTCGTTACTTTTGCGAGAAATTCCTGTATGAGCTTAGGGGTCGCCAGATTCGTGCCGGGCAGGGAAATGGTGGCCGCTGCTGCCGCACTGCCCACCCGCAAAGCCTCATCAATGGCACCGCCGCGGGTGATTACGCTCAAAATGCCCGCCAGCATGGAATCGCCGGCGCCGACGGTGGAATCGGGATTCTCCACGACGCTGCCGGCAAAAAACGCCTTGCTTCCATCCGTGATCAGTGCGCCCTCTTTTCCCATGGAGACCGCGCAGACAGAGACGCCGCCCTCGATAATCTGCCGGCAGGCGGCGAGAATGTCCTGCGTGCTGTGGAAGGTCTTGCCCGTCAGCTGGGTCAGCTCATCTGTGTTGGGCTTGATGACCATGGGCCCCGCCGCAACGCCGGGCAGCAGCGCCGCGCCGGAGGCATCCAGCGCCGCAGGGCAGGGCAGCTTGCGGATCAGCTGGCCATAATATTCGGGCGCACAGCCTCTGGGAAGCGAGCCCGTCAGCACCACGAGATCTTCCCTGCATAGCCGGGAAAGCAGATCCTGCTCAAAGGCTTCATATGCCTCTGGCGCAAAAAGCGGGCCGGATTCATTCAGCTCGGTTACGCGGGCCGCGTCGCGCTCATAAATTTTGGTGTTGGTTCTGGGCTGGCCAGGCAGCTCGGTAAAATAGCAGGGCAGGCCGGCAAGTGCAGAGCGAATCTGCTCGCAGCCCTCCTGGCATAAAAAGCCGCAGACGGATGCCTCTGCTCCAAGGCGGCTGGCGACGATGGCCAGGTTCAGCGCTTTGCCGCCCCCCTGCGTCAAGACGGTATCCGGGCGGTTTGTCCCGCCGACTTCGAGATGATCGAGATAAACGGTTTTATCAATCGTTGGGTTCAGATAGACGGTATAAATCATAACTCCTCCAAACTCTCGCCTGCAAAACGCCCCGGATGGGCGGTTTGGCAGCTCATATGCTCTATTATCTCATAAAGCAGAGGGCGATTCCAGAACTTTTAAAAAAATAGTTTGCAATTTAGCAGGAATTCCGGGATAGAATGGCTAATTAGTTTCTAAATCCATTTTTTAGAAAGTATATCTCTTTAAAAAAAGAAATTTGGGCATGCGCTTTTTTTGGTATGAAGAAAGCAGGCTTTCCCATACTTTTGACATATGGATTTTCCATTCCGCATCGCGGATTGCAATATATGAAAATCAGGAGGAACAGGATGAAGGTTTACGATGCCGCACATATCAAAAATATCGCCATCGTCGGGCACGGTGGCGATGGCAAAACGACGCTTGCCGAAGCCTTTTTGGCAAACGCCGGCCTGATCGAGCGCCGCGGGCGGGTAGAAGATGGAAACACCACCACGGATTACGACCCGGAAGAAGCGCGCCGCCAGATCTCCCTTACGGCCGCGATAGCTCCCGTCGAGTGGCAGGATGTCAAGCTGAATTTTATCGATGCTCCTGGTTTCTTTGATTTTATTGGGGAGACGACCCAGGCATATTATCTCGCAGACAGCGCGCTGATCGTCGTAAACGGCTTTTCCGGCGTCGGCGTGGGCGCGGAAAAAGTATATGAGTTCTGCAAAAACGCGGGCAAACCCATGGCTGTGCTGGTCAACCAGATGGATCGCGAACACGCGGATTACGATAAAGTAGTGGGCGAGCTGAAACAGAAATTCGGCTCCGCGGTTACGCCGCTGCAAATCCCCCTGCTGAAGGGCCAGAATGTCGTGGGATATATTGATATTGTGGAAAACGCGGCCTATGAATACGGTGAGAAGGCGGCAAAAGCCGTGGCCATCCCGGAGGATTTGCAGCTGGAGGCCGAAGAGCTCCGCGAGGGGCTTATCGAGAATGCTGCCAGCAGCGATGAAGCGCTGATGGAAAAGTTCTTTGGCGGCGAGCCGCTTGATAAGGAAGATATTTTGGCTGGCCTGCGCGCGGGCATTTTGCACGGCGATATTATCCCGGTCTTTGCGGCATCTGCATTGCAAAACGCCGGCGTGAAGGAGCTGATGGATGCGCTGGCAGCTTATCTGCCTGCGGCGGCGGAGATGCCGCCTGCGCTGGGCCAAAACGAAAAGGGCGAGCAGATAGAGATTGTCCGCAGCAGCCAGGGCGAGTTCGTCGGTCAGGTTTTCAAGACCATTGCCGATCCCTTTGTGGGCAAAATCAGCCTGGTGAAAATTCTGCGCGGCGTACTTCGGGCGGATACGCAGCTCTATAACAGCTCGGCAGAAAAGGCGGAGAAGTTCGGCAATATCTCGGTCATGCTGGGCAAAAAGGTAACCAACGTCGTCAGCCTGGAGGCGGGCGATATTGGCGCGCTGGCGAAATTGCAGTTTACCAAAACCGGCGACACTCTTTGCAGTGCTGCGGATAAGGTAGTGCTGGAGCGGGCCGAGTTTGGCAGGCCCTGCATCTGCCTGGCGATCTCTGCAAAGAAGCAGGGGGAGGATGATAAGGTCATCTCCGGCCTGCGGCGCATGGAAGAGGAGGACCCAACTTTCACGCTCAGCAAAAATACCGAGACAGGCGATATGCTTGCCTATGGCATGGGAGAACTGCATATTGAGGCAATCTGCAATAAGCTGAAAAATAAGTTTGGCATCGAGGCGGCGCTGAGGGAGCCCAAAGTCGCCTACCGGGAGACGATCCGCAAATCCGCAGAGGCGGAAGGGCGGCATAAGAAGCAGTCTGGCGGTGCCGGGCAGTTTGGCGTCGTCTCCATCCGCTTTGAGCCGCTGGCGGATGGTTCAACGGATTTTGAGTTCGTCAATGCGATTGTGGGCGGCGTCGTCCCAAAAGAGTTCATTCCAGCGGTAGAAAAGGGCCTGAGAGAATGCATGCAAAAGGGCGTTTTGGCAGGCTATCCCATGGTTGGCGTCAAGGCGACATTGTTCGATGGGAAATATCACCCGGTGGATTCCAAGGAAGTGGCCTTTAAGTCTGCGGCGCGCCTGGCCTATAAGGCGGCCTGCCCCCAGGCAAGCCCGGTTCTGCTCGAGCCCATCGGCCGGGCGGAGATCGTCGTGCCGGATGAGTATATGGGCGACATCATGGGCGATATGAACCGGCGGCGGGGCCGCATTTTAGGCATGGAGCCGCAGGAAGGCGGAAAGCAGAAGATTCTGGCCGAAGCGCCAATGGGCGAGATGGCGAGATATGCGACGGACCTGCGCTCGATGACGCAGGGCAGAGGCATTTTCGAGATAGCCTTTGAGCGGTATGAAGAGCTGCCCGCGCAGATGGCGGCAAAAGTCATCGAACAGGCCAAGAAGGATATGGCGGAAGACGAATAGACGCATGAAAAAAGAGGGCGCAGAACTGCGCTCTCTTTTTGCTTTGGGCGGCGGGAGGTTTTGAGGCGAATTCGGCCTTTCCCAGGCGCGGTTTCCCTGCTATAATAACAGAAGAAAGTTTCGAGGGAGGAAATACAATGATCAAGCATGTTGTTTGCCAGAAATTCGCGGATAAGGCAGATGCGGCCAAGGCCGCAGAAATGCTTCGGGCTCTGGTCGGCCAGGTTCCGACGCTCAAAAGCATGGAGGTTGGCCTGGATTTTATGGGGAGCGAGCGTTCCTATGATCTGGTTCTGATCGCGGCGTTCGAGGATGAGGCGGGGCTCAAGGCTTACGACCAGCATCCAAAGCACGAAGAGGTGCGCGCCTTTATCCGGGCTCACCGGACGGGGACGGTCAGCGTGGATTATAGCGTGGAGTAGGGCATATGAAAATACGCGAAGAACGGCCGGAAGAGTTTGGGCAAATCTATCAGCTTGTGCAGGAGGCGTTTGCCACGGCGCAGGTTTCGGATGGTACAGAGCAGGATTTTGTGAATGAGCTTCGCCGGCGCGGAGGATATCTGCCGGCTCTTGCCCTGGTCGCAGAGCAGGACGGCGCGCTCATCGGGCATATCATGCTCACAAAAACCAGATGGATCGATGCCAATGGGAAGGCAGGAGAGATGCTGCTGCTCGCGCCCCTGTGCGTCAAAAAGGAGTATCGCAGCCGCGGCATCGGCGGGAGGCTGATTGCCGAAGCCTGCCAGCGTGCGGCTGATGCTGGGTATCCGGCGGTTTTCCTGATCGGCAACCCGGATTACTATACGCGCCATGGCTTTGCGTGCATGGAGCAATACGGCATTTCACCCATGCCTGCCAGCCTGCCTTTGCGCAATTGCATGGCGAGGGAGCTGGTGCGAGGCGCTCTGCAAGGCAAAGAGGGAAGCCAGGTAGCGATTGAATAGCATTTTGAGGCATATAAAAAAGAGGCGAAGAGCCTCTTTTTTATATGAGCTTAAAGAAACGCGATGGTATCCTCGGCGGTCATGCTGCGCTCTCCCTTGGCCGCGCTGGCGCGCTCGCCGGCTTTGCCGCAGAGATAGGCCCCGCCATATGCCGCCTGGGCTGGCTCCAGCCCTTGCGCCAACAGCGCCCCGATGACGCCCGTCAGCACGTCGCCCGAGCCGCCCTTGGCCATGCCAGGCGAGCCGGCAGTGATAAAATAAGCTTCATCTCCGGCGGCGACAATTGTCGTGGCGCCTTTTAAGAGCAGTATCACGCCGTGCTCTTTGGAAAAGGCCTGGGCATGGAGCACAGGGCCCTGCAGGATTTGCTCTACGCTCAATCCAGAGAGTCGGGAAAACTCTTTGGGATGCGGCGTGAGCACGGTGTTGGCGCCAAAGCAAAGCGGCTGGCGCGCCAGAAGCGTCAGGGCGTCCGCGTCGAGAACTTTGGGCTGATCAGATTTGGCGAGCCGCGCCACGAGCTCCGCAGTCGGCTCCTCCTGCCCGATGCCCGGGCCGATGGCCAGTGCGTCAAACCCGGTCAGCATATTTTCGGCAGAGACTGTGGGCGCGATATAGTCCGGGTGCGAAGAGATTTCCCGCGCCATAGCCGTGGGCAGGCCGCTTTGCGCCTTATCGCAGACATATCCGCAGGAGAGCAGCGTCGTCAGCCCGGCTCCGGCGGCAATGCCTGCTCTGGTGCAGAGCAGCGCGGCCCCAGCCATTCCTTTTGCGCCGGCAACTACGCCCAGCCTGCCGTAGCTTCCCTTATGGGTATTGGAGGCCCGGGCGGGGAGCGAAAATTCATCCACCCACTTGAGCGGCAGTTCCCGGTCGTCCATCCCGATTTTGGCAATGCGGAGCTTGCCGGTTTTCTCGCGGCCAGGGAAAAGCAAATGGCCGGGCTTGGCATATTGAAACGTAACCGTTGCGTCAGCGGCGACGGCCAGCGGGGCCGCTCCTGTCTCGCCAAAGACGCCGGAGGGAATATCGATGGCAATTTTTTTAGCCGGATGCTCGTTGATTGCGCAGATTGCCTGGGCATATAGCCCGGAGGGAGCGCGGTTCAGGCCCGTGCCGAATATGCCGTCTAAAATGATGTCGGCAGGCTGTGCAAAAAATGCGAGCAAAGTTTGATCATCCAGCAGGGTGAGCCGCTCGGAGTGTTCCCAGAAAGCGAAATTTGCCGCTGCATCGGCAGGGAGCTCATTTGCCGGAAAATACCCAACCTGAACATCGTATCCGGCTATCAACAGAATGCGGGCGGCGGCAAACGCATCTCCGCCGTTGTTTCCGCCTCCGGCCACCGCGAGAATGCGCCCGGCGGAAGGCTGTATCTGCATAGCCGCCTGGCAGACGGCCACGGCAGCCTGCTCCATCAGAAGCAGCCCAGGTATCTTCTGACGAGTTATCATATCCTGATCGATTGCCCGCGCCTGGCTGGGCAATGCAATTTGTTTCATTTTCGACGCCTCCTTTTTATTCATTATAACTTGATACTTTAAAGGTGGAAAGAGGGAACTGTATGGGACAATCAATATTTTACCCGATTTTCTAACCGTAGTATGATCTTCCTATAACTGGAAAATAAAGGGATGAATGAGATGCAGGGAGATTGGAAGGAAAGAGAAAGGAAAGAAGAAAGAGCGCCGGAGAATTTCCTCTGGCAGTTTGGCTTTGAGCAATCCTTTCGCATACAGGGCTATGCACTGCTCTATGCGCACGGCGATTCCATGCGGCCGCGCATCCTGGCAGGCGATTTGGTCCTGATTCAGCTGGGAGCCGAGGTGCAAAACGGCCAATATGCGGCAGTCTCCATTGATGGGGGAAGGGCAGAGCTTTTCCGCGTTTTGCGCCAGAAAAAGGGAATTTTGCTCTGCCCGGAGAACCGCGCGTTTCCCATGCGCTTTTTCCCCGCGCGTGAAACTTCGCGGCTGCGTATCTTCGGCAGGGTAGCAAAGAGCATGAGAAGTTTGTGAATTGCAATATTAAAATGGGCATTTGCAGTTTTTTAGGGGTATTTCCGCAAAAATATGGAAAAAATCTGAATTTTTGAAATTTTACTATTGCAAACTTTCATATTTTTGCTATAATTAATGTCATGTTAAGTTTGTAGTTCAGATGCAACGGAGAATGTAGGAGGAAGAGAACATGACGTACACACAGAGAGTTTATGAATCCGTCAAAGCAAAGAACCCGGGCGAGCCTGAATTTTTGCAGGCAGTCAAGGAAGTTCTGGAGTCGCTGGAGCCGGTTTTTGAGAAGAAGCCGGAATACGAAGCGGCTGGCATTTTGGAGCGCATCGTTGAGCCTGAGCGCCAGATTATTTTCCGCGTTCCGTGGGTGGATGATCAGGGCAAAGTGCAGGTCAACCGCGGCATGAGAGTGCAGTTCAACAGCGCGATTGGGCCCTATAAGGGCGGCTTGAGGCTGCATCCGTCTGTAAACCTGGGCATCATCAAATTCCTGGGCTTCGAGCAGATTTTCAAAAACTCTCTGACCGGCCTTCCCATGGGCGGCGGCAAAGGCGGCTCGGATTTCGACCCCAAGGGCAAGAGCGATATGGAAGTGATGCGGTTCTGCCAGAGCTTTATGAGCGAGCTGTTCCGCCACATCGATGCGGATACGGATGTCCCCGCCGGCGATATCGGCGTAGGCGCCCGGGAGATCGGCTATCTGTTTGGCCAGTATAAGAAGCTGAAGAATCAGTTCCACGGCGTGCTGACCGGCAAGGGGCTGACCTATGGCGGCTCCCTGGCCCGCACGGAAGCGACGGGCTATGGCCTCATCTATTTCGTCAACGAGATGATCGGCGAAAAGGGCAAATCCTTCGAAGGTTCGACGGTCGTCATCTCCGGCTCGGGCAACGTCGCCATCTATGCCTGTGAGAAAGCGCAGCAGTACGGCGCGAAAGTCGTCGCGATGTCGGATTCCAACGGCTATGTCTACGATAAAGACGGCATCAAGCTGGATATCGTCAAAGAGATCAAGGAAGTCAAGCGCGGCAGAATCAAGGAGTATGCGGAGAAGACGGGTGCAGAGTATCATGAAGGGTGCTCCGGCATCTGGACGATTCCCTGCGATATCGCGCTTCCCTGCGCAACGCAGAACGAGCTGAACGAGGAGAGCGCAAAGGCGCTGGTGAAAAACGGCTGCTATGCGGTCGGCGAGGGCGCAAACATGCCCACCACGCTGGAGGCGACCAAATACTTCCAGGCGAATGGCGTCCTGTTTGCACCGGGCAAGGCTTCCAACGCAGGCGGCGTATCCGTCTCCGGCCTGGAAATGTCTCAGAATAGCCTGCGCCTTTCCTGGACATTCGAGGAAGTGGATGCAAGGCTCAAAGATATCATGGTCAATATCTATCGTCAGTGCCGCGATGCCGCAAAAGAGTATGGCAAGGAAGATAACTTCGTGGTCGGCGCGAATATCGCCGGCTTCGAGAAGGTCGCGAAATCCATGCTGGCGCATGGCGTTGTCTAAAGCAAATAGAAAAGCACCCGCAAGGGTGCTTTTTTTCTTATGATAATATTGTATGAAAAATAAAAAGAGTCTGTAAAAATCAATCGCCTTGTTGCTGTTTTTGCATGTGGTTTTACCAGAATGCTCTTTCGCAAAAATTTGACATCGGATATTTTTCATGATAATAAAGAGGTATCGCAATATAAGGATATACATAACATAAACAATTCCTAGACATTATTATTGATGAGGTAATCGTATGGAAGTCACAAAAAAACTTCAAAAGCTCAG
>CAMSSU010000042.1 GCA_947063485.1 uncultured Clostridia bacterium
TTGGAATTTATTCGTACTATTATGTAATATAAGGATGTAAAAAATGGTTAAATTGATAATAGATTGGAAATTATTACATACTAGTCTTAATCAAGGTCACAACAATTTATAAATATTTGATGATATCTTTATTGTGGTGTAATGCCATTTCGGAGCAAAGCAAACTTTGCTCCGTTTTTTTATTCAAATATTGCCTGCTCCGCAAAAGCCCCGCCGAGCGGCAAAGAGCTGCTGCCAGACGCAGGCAAATAGCAAACGAAAAAGCCCCTGCCAAAGCAAGGGCTCTTTTTAGCCAAGAGATTTTTTCAGATCTTCGATGCTCCAGGTATCCGTTTGAGGCGTTTTCCCAGGCTCCAATTTGGGGCGCTCTTCTGGAAGCGGCGCAATGGTGAGCTGTTCTTTGATATCCGCGCAAGCGCTGTCGTCTTCCGAGCCCTCGCGAATCTCAATCTCTGTCCCTGGGGCGATATGGTAGAAAATCCATCTTGCATCCGGGACGAGCAGGCGGATACAGCCATGGGAATCCCGGGTGCCGAGCTTTTCATAAGAGCCGACGGTATATTCCGAGGCATCTTCTGCGGAATACAGAATCGAGTGGAAATAGATCTCTCCGGTGATCTGCGTCCAGTACTGCGCGTATACGTCGTCTATCTGGAATTTTTGAAAGCGCACGCGGTCGTCATCGGCTTCGTATGTCCCGGTGGGGGTGGGCGTTTTTTCTGAGCCGGTGGTGCAGAGCATATAGCGCTCGGGAACAGTATATTCCCCGGCATTATCCTTGGAGTAGGCAATTACAACCTGATGGTAAATATCTACGACGAGCTTATACGTCCCTTTTTCCGGGAATTTTTCCGGGATTTCGTCGATACCATTGTCCCCAACCAGCTCGGCAAATTCCATTCTCGTTGTCGGCGCAAGTTCGGCGAAAGTCCGCTCCTGCGAGGGAGAGGGCTTTGGAGCCTGGGTTGGAGCCGCGCTTTGCGGGCTGGTTTGCCCGGGCGAGGCCGCAGGCGCACCGGGTGAAGGGATCGGCTTTTTCGTCGAACAGCCAGCTGCTATGATAAGCATCAGAAATGCCGATGCACCTAAAACGATTTGTCTCAATTTCATATTGATTCACCTGTCTTGTGATGATTTTTTCTTATTGTCTCCCAAAAAAGAAAATAGTTGCATGATGGTCTCAAATATTTCCTGACATACTTAAAATTTTTAAATACGAGGGGAGAATATGAGGATGCAGAAAATGGCAAAATTTATTTGGACAATGCTTGACTTTAGGGGGGAGAACGGATATAATAGATAAGGAATTTGAGTTTGGCGGCGTAGCTCAGTTGGCTAGAGCAATCGGTTCATACCCGGTCGGTCATCTGTTCGAGTCAGATCGCCGCTACCATATCGCGATGGATTTCGCGATCACAATCCCGTTCGGATCAACCGAGCGGGATTTTTAATTGCTCCTCATGCCGCGAAAAAGCACAACTGCGCTTTCAGGCAAAAGCATCCGTTTATCCCTCGCTGGGCTTTTGCCTTTCGCCGATCTACCACTTTTTTGCGGGCAGCACACCTGCGGCGCGTTTGGAAAATAGCTCGATTGCAAGCGCTCTCTCGGCGGTTTACTGCCAGCTTTTGCAAGTTTGCCTCAATCTATCTGGAGTAAAGCGCAGTTCAAGTTTGGCATCAGGGCAAAGCGCGCTTTGTTCTATTTCTTATTTGCCCTTGCCTGCGCACAAAAGCCCCCGCCATATGCCAGGGGCTTTGATAGTTATTTGGTTTTGATCTATGCGGCGGTTTGCTTGCGGCGGGCGAGGTAGATCCCTTGAACTCCGAGGATAGAAACCACGCTGAACACTGCATAGCAGAGGTACGCCGGGAGATAGCTGCCAGTGATATCTGCCAAGATGCCGGGGAAGGATTCGAACAGCAGTGAACCGATGCGGCTGAAGAGCTGAATGCGCTGCAAGACGACGCCGTAGCTGCGGGAATCCGAAAAATCCAGCGCCCACATGGAAAAGCCGACTGTGGAAAGCGGGAGCCCCAGCCCGCGAAGCACCATAGAGATGAATAAGACGCTGCTGCTTTGCGTAAAGGCAAAGCAGCAAAGGATTTGCCCCAGGATGATGCAGGCGCCGAACAGATAATTGGAGCGGTAGGTGCCCAGGCGATCTGTGATGCAGCCATAGAGGAATTTGCCCACGGAGAGAAGCAGGCCAAACAGCGAGAGCGCGAAGGCGACGGTCATGGGCGAATATCCCTCTGTCGTAAACAGCAAAGTGATATTGCTGTCCCCAGAGGAGGAGACGGCGTTGAATAAAATGACGAACAGGCCCAGCAAAACCCAGCTTTTTTTGCTCAGGGGCGGGGAGGAGGGCCGGAGCACTTTTGCCTCTTCCTCCTGATGCTCTAGGCCGTATGGCGCCAGATGCATCTGGGCAGGGTCGTTGCGCAGCAGGAAAAAGATGAGAATGCCGAGCAGCAGCATACACCCGGCTTGCAGGAAAAAGGCCGCCTGCATACTGTTCTTTTCGATAATGGATGTGATGATAGAAGGGAAAATGATGGAGGCGATGCCCGAGCCAATGCTGCAAATGCTCAGCGCCAGCGCCTTTTTGCGGGCAAACCAGCGGTCGATGACTAGGGAGATGGGGAACATCGTCCCAAGGCCGTAGCCGATGCCGGCGAAAGCGGCGGCGGTATAAAAGCCTGCAATGGATTTGGAGAGGCCAAACAGAGCAAAGGAAAACACCGAAATGAGGATGGCGATGCCCGTTCCCAGCCGGATATTGAATTTCTGATAAAATGGCCGGATAAAGCACATGGCGATGAGGGAAAACATACAGCGGATGGTCGTGATCATGGCGCACTGCGTATTGGAGAATCCCAGCTGTGCGATGATATAGGGCCGATAGACCGAGAACACATTCGCGATTAGTCCCATAGTGGTAAAGAGCAGCAGAGTGCAGCCCAGGCAGATGACCCAGCCGTAATGCGGTTTTTTCATGCAAAGTTCCCCTCATTCCTGCAATATAATCTCAATCATAGTATAAAGGATGGGAAATATTTGTAAAATTGATTTTTTTATCTTATAATATAAAGAAAATTTATATTACTTGGGTATTTTCATGAATTATGCAGAGATAGAAGGGTTTTTGGCCATCGTGCAAAATGGCTCTATGACCAGGGCGGCGCAGAAACTGTTTATTACACAGCCGACTTTAAGCAACCGCATCCACGCGCTGGAGGAGGAGCTTGGGGAGCGGCTTGTCCTGCGGGGCAAGGGAGTGCGGGAAATTCGGCTCACGGATGCGGGCAAGCAGTTTATCCCCATCGCGGAAAAATGGCAGAACCTGTGGAAAGAGAGCAGGTATATCGGCGCCAGGCAGGAGAGAAAGCCCATCCATATCGCGGCCATTTCCAGCATCAACATGTATTTTATGCCGCGCGTTTATCAGCAGTTTATGGAGCAGACACAGTCTCGCTATATTTCGCTGAGCACTTGCCCTTCTTATGATATTTACCATCGGGTGGAAAGCGGGCAGGCGCAGATCGGCTTTATCGGCACGACCATGTATGCTGGGCGCGTGCTGACGGCGCCGCTGTTTCAGGAGCGGATGACGCTGGTCTGCAACAGCGAGAGCAGCTATCAGGGCAGCGTCTCGCCCAGGCAGCTGGACGTTGGGCACGAGATTAAGCTGGATTGGTGCCCGCAGTTCACGCAGTGGCATGAATACTGGTTCGGCGCGCAGGCGCTGCCCTGGATTTATATCGACGATACGCTGATTTTAGAGCAACTGCTGGAAGTGCCGGGCAGCTGGGCGGTCGTGCCCGTCTCCATCGCGGAGGCGCTTTGCAAGAAAAGGACCGTGCGCCAATGCGCGCTGCAGGAAGGGCCGGCGGATCGCATCATCTATCTGCTGACGCACCCGGCGCATCAGCTGCCCAAGGAGACTGCGGTTTTGCTGGAGCAGATGCACAGCGCCGTGCGGCAATACCAGGGCATTTCCTGGCTGCATCCCATTGGCGCATGAAATGGGAAAACTTGACAAGCTGTTTTGAAAAAGAGTATGCTGATAACGGCTTTTGATCAGAATACGAAAGGGATGAAACGAGATGTCGCTGCAAAAGGCAAAAGAGCATTTGAGTAAATTTGGGTTGGCGGATAAAGTACTGGAGTTTGACGTCTCCAGCGCAACGGTAGATCTGGCGGCGCAGGCGCTGGGCTGTGAGCCAAAGCGCATCGCCAAGACGCTTTCCTTTGAACTGGGGGAAGGGTGCATCCTCATTGTGATGGCGGGCGATGCGAAAATCGATAACCCCAAATTTAAGGCGGAATTTGGGTGCAAGGCCAAGATGCTGGCGCCTGCTGATGCGGAGCGGCTGATCGGCCATGCTGTGGGCGGCGTCTGCCCCTTTGGCATAAACGAGGGTGTGCAAGTCTATCTGGATGAATCTCTGCGGCGGTTCGAGACAGTTTTTCCCGCCTGCGGCAGCAGCAACAGCGCCATTGAGCTGAGCATCCCCATGCTGGAGGAATGCAGCATGGCGAAAAAATGGGTGAATGTTGGAAAAGGATGGCAAGAAGTGTAAGTTTATAGATTGTTCATTGCAATACACATGTAGATTTGTTAAAATAATTGTTACAAGTCTATTGTAAAATAACATTGGAGGAGTGCCCATGGAATATGCGATCGTTGCGGATAGCAGCTGCGATATGACGCCGGAGCTGCGTGAAAGGCTGGGCGTGGTAACAGCTCCCCTGACGTTGACGCTGGGGGAACAACATTTTATCGATGATGATGCGCTGGATTTACCTGAATATATGAGGCAGATGCGCTCATTTTCTGGCGTGCCCACCTCTGCCGCCCCTTCGCCCGAGCGATACCGTGACGGCTTTTTGACTGCGGACAAGGCCTTTGGCATTACGCTTTCCGGAAACCTCTCCGGCTCCTATGCCAGCGCGGTGGTGGGGAAGAATCTGGCCGAAGAGCAGGGCGGGGATGTGCATGTGTTCGATTCCAAGAGTGCGTCTGCCGGGGAAATCCTGGTTGCCATCAAAACCCGGGCGCTCATCGCCCTGGGCAAAACCAAGGAGGAGATCATCACTTCCGTCGAGGCCTTTATCAAACGCATGAAAACCTTCTTTGTTTTGGAGGATCTGGAAAACCTCATCAAAAACGGCAGAATGAGCAAAATCAAAGGGCGCATTATCTCGGCGCTCAACATCCGGCCGCTTTTGGGCTCGGACGGCGACGGGAATATCGCGCTGTATTCCATTGCCCGGGGCGAGAAGCAGTCTATCGAGAAGATGGCGCGCACGGTAGCGGAAAGCGAAGTGGAGACGGATGGGCAGACGGCAGTGATCACGCACTGCAACAACGAGCCCTTCGCCATGCGGCTCAAACAGCTGTTGGAAGAGCGGTATTCTTTCGCGGAAGTGCTGGTTGTGCCCACAAGAGGGCTAAGCTCCATGTATGCCAATGAAAAGGGCGTCATTTTGGCTTTCTAAACAGAAATGAGAGACGGCAGGCAAAGGTCTGCCGTCTTTTTTGTTTTCCGGCATTTGCAATGCGGCGGAAAACAGGATATGATAGGAGAAAGGGGGAGAGGAACTATGAGGAAAATAAGAGCAATTTGCCTGCTGCTCGCCGCTATCCTGCTGGCAGGGCTGCCAATGAGCGCCTTTGCGCAGGCTGAGGAGCAGGAGATCTCCATAAAAGCCGGCCAGGCGCAAAAGCAAAAGGATGGGAGTTATCGGTTTGAAAAGCTGGAGCTTTCCGGCGGGCCGGTACTGGGCATTCAGATCTCTTTTGCCGATCAGATGAGGCAGGGCGATGCGCTGGTTGCGCCCGAAGAACTGCCGGAAGGGATTGCCGCCAATGAGGCGCTGACTTCGCACGCCATGCTCAGCTTTGATGTGGATCCCGAAAAAGCAAATGCGGAGGACGTTGAGGCTTTTTTGCGGTCGCTCGCTTTCTTGAAGGGTGAGCAAACCGAGGAGCTTCAGGTCTATTTTAATCTTTCAGGTGAAAAGCTGTATCGCCAGGTGTTTTACTTCGCCGCCAACGATACCTACTACGAGATTTTCTTCTCGCCGTGCTGTGCGCTGCCTGTGCGACATATGGATATGGAAACTTTCGTGCAGACGGAGGGCGTCTACCCGGTGGTGCGCGGATACAGCGAAAGGCTGGGCCAGCTTGCCCGGTATGTAACGTACCGCGGGATGCAGGGAAAGCCTGCCCGGGTTCCGGATGAGGCGACGGACAACTTCCTTTGGGAAGTTCTGAAATTTGGCGCGACGATTGGGGCCATTTATGAGGAAGACGGCTGGTACTGGATGGATGAAAAGGGCGAGGCGACATCCGAGAAGGTAGAATATGCGCGCATCGCGGAGACAGAGCCGCGCTACGGCAATTATCTGCACTATAGCATCAACTACCAAAAGGAAGACGATGGCCGGCATGGTTTGCGCTCGGCCGCGGGAAATCACCAGTGCACGGGCTACCTCATCGAATATGATAGTTCGCTTCTGGCGCAGGATGCCGGGCAGGTGGAGCTCTATGCCTCGGATGTGGGCAAAGCAGGCGGAAACGGCAATCTGCTTTGGCTGGGATGGGTTCTGATTGGCGCCCTGGCGGCTGCGGGGCTGGCCTGGGCAGTATGGGAGAAAAGCAAGCGGAAAAAGGGGCAGGAAAAATAAACCAAAAAAGCCGGAAGCGCGCTTCCGGCTTTTTTTGCGGCAAAAACGGGTAGAGCGGCCTCAAAAGCGGGTTGCAAAAAAAGTAGAATCCCGGTAAAATAAAAAAGAATATGCGAGGAGGGAAACGCGATGTACACATACTATACAAAAGGCGTCTGCTCATCCAGAATGGAAATTGAGCTGGACGGCGATAAGATAAAAGCAGTTCGCATTGCCGGCGGTTGCAACGGCAATTTGCAGGGAATCATCCGGCTGGTAGAAGGCATGGATGCAAAAGAGGCGATTGGGAGGCTTCGGGGCATCCACTGCGGCCCCAAGGCGACCTCTTGCCCGGATCAGCTCTCAATTGCGCTGGAGCAGGCGCTGGCCGAGCGCGCAAAAGCATGAATGAGACGATTGCGGCCATCATGGGCCGGCGCAGTATCCGCAAATTTGAGCAAAGGCAAGTGCCTGAAGCGCTGCTGCAGGAAATCCTGGAGGCAGGGCGCGCCGCGCCCAGCGGCGGAAACATTCAAACAAGCCATCTTTTGGTGATACAGTCCCCCGAAATTTTGCGCGAGATGACAGAGCTGGCCGTGCAGCGCCTGGCTCTGCTGGAATACGACGATCGCACCTATCAAAGCCTGCGCTCGGCCATAGAGCGGGCGCGGAAGGGCTACTGGGATTTCACCTATGGCGCGCCGACGTTTATTGTCGTGGCCAACCAGAGGGAATATGCCCATAATAACCACCTGGTAGACAGCGCATGCGTCATCCAAAACATAATGATCGCCGCGCAGTCGCTGGGCATCGGGACATGCTATATCAACAACCTCAAATGGCTGAATGAGGATGGCGTCATGCTGGAATATCTGCGGGGCCTGGGCCTTGGGGAAAAGGAGGTTCCCTGCGGCAGCCTGAGCATGGGATACAGCGCGATGAAAAAGGAATTGCCGCCGCTGAAGCGGACGGGCAACCTAATTACTCGAATTGGATAAAACTGGGGGAAATATGAAGGGCACTGGATTTGACAACGAAAAATACCTGCATTTGCAATCTGAGCAGATCCGCAAACGGATCGCGCAGTTTGGCGGCAAGCTCTATCTGGAATTTGGCGGCAAGCTCTTTGACGATTACCACGCTTCCAGGGTTTTGCCGGGGTTTGCGCCGGATAGCAAAGTCAAGATGCTGCTTCAGCTCAAAGACCAGGCTGAAATTGTTTTTGTCATCAATGCGGCGGATATTGAGAAAAACAAAGTCCGCAGTGATCTCGGCATCACCTACGATGCGGATATTCTGCGGCTGACGGATGCGTTCCGCTCCATCGGGCTTTATGTGGGCAGTGTGGTCATCACGCGCTATCAGGGGCAGAGCGCCGCGGATGTTTTCCAGAAGCGGCTGCAAAGCCTTGGGATCAAGGTCTACCGCCATTATCCCATCGATGGCTACCCCTCCAACGTGCAGAAAATCGTCAGCGACGAAGGGTATGGCAAAAACGACTATATCGAGACAGAGCGCTCGCTGGTCGTCGTAACGGCGCCGGGGCCGGGCAGCGGCAAAATGGCCACCTGCCTTTCCCAGCTCTATCACGAGCATAAGCGGGGCGTCCGGGCGGGATACGCCAAGTTCGAGACCTTCCCCATCTGGAATATTCCCCTCAAGCACCCGGTCAATATCGCCTATGAGGCGGCTACGGCAGACCTGAACGACGTCAACATGATAGACCCGTTCCATCTGGAGGAATACGGCAAGACGGCCGTCAACTATAACCGGGATGTCGAGATTTTCCCGGTTCTGAGCGCCATGTTTGAGCGCATTTTGGGCTATTCGCCCTATAAATCGCCGACGGATATGGGCGTGAATATGGCGGGATTCTGCATTACGGATGATGAAACCGTCAAAGCCGCGGCGCGCCAGGAGATCATCCGGCGCTATTATGCCGCGCTTTGCGACCGCCGCAAAGGCATCGTAGAAGAGGATCTCGGCGACAAAATTGCCCTGCTCATGGAGCAGGCCGGCACGAACGCATCCGATCGCAGGGTTGTGGCGGCGGCGCTGAAGAAGGACGAGCTGACCCAGGGCCCGGCGGCGGCAATCGCGCTGGGGGATGGGCGCATTATCACCGGCAAGACGTCGTCTCTGCTGGGCGCATCCTCGACGCTGCTGCTCAATGCGCTCAAAGCCCTCTGCGGGCTGCCGGATGAGCTGCTGCTCATCTCGCCGGAGGTCATCGAGCCCATTCAGCGGCTCAAAACCAAGTGCCTCGGCAACCGCAACCCCAGGCTGCATATGGATGAGACGCTTATCGCCCTTTCCATCTGCGCCGCGGCAGACCCGAACGCCGAGCTGGCATTGCAGCAAATCCCGAAACTAAAGGGCCTGGAAGCGCATTCGACGGTGCTGCTCTCCTCTGTGGATGAGGGAGTCTTCCGAAAGCTGGGCGTCAACCTGACCTGCGAACCAAAATATGAGACGAACAAACTATACCAAAAAAGCTAGAGCATTGCTCTAGCTTTTCTATTTGCGCCGCTATTGCAGCAGTTCGTGCACATAGCGCCGCAGTTCTTCTTTTGGGATGGAAGTATCGTGCTCCAGCCACCAGCTTGTCAAAGAGAAAAACGCGCCGGTGTAAAATTCGGCCAGCGCCTCGGCGGGAATTTCGGCCGGGTGGCGCTGGCTGTTTTTGGGAAAATGGTTGAAATCGTCCAAAAGGAGTTGTACGATATTTTTATGGAACACTCTCGTGATGTCCCCGCCGCGGTTGGCCCGCAGCATGCGCGAATATGCCATTCGGTTTTCATATAGATGATCCAGAACCTGATCGATCATCGCCAGGTAGAAGGCGTGGGGCTCCTCACTGCGGGAAATCTGCGAGATAAATTCCTCCTGCATGGATTCGATGGCACAGCGCAGCAGATGATATTTATCCTCGAAGTGGTTGTAGAAGGTTGTGCGGTGCACCATGGCTTTTTGGCAAATATCCGTTACGCTGATCTCGTTAAACGGTTTCTGTTCCATGAGATCGAAAAGTGCGGCATAAAGAAATTTGTGTGTTTTCCGAATGCGAAGATCCTGCTTTTTAGCCATATGTGCCCCCGGTTTTCTACTAAATTATCTATTC
>CAMSSU010000043.1 GCA_947063485.1 uncultured Clostridia bacterium
CTTATGTTTACAAATTGTTCATTTTATAGTATTCTGGCATTAGCTGTTTCATTGCCAGAAAAATACTGTTTCTCCCAAAAGCTGACAACTTGATTTCTTTCTCATTTGGCATGGCTTTTCTGAGTATTTGGCATGAAAATATTCAAACAAAGGAGAACCTCTTATGTCCAAAAAGAACCAAGTTATTGGCTACTTGCCGGATGAGCGCCCGCCGTTTTTTAAACTGCTGCTCTATGCAATCCAGCAAGTCATCGTCATGTTCCCGGCCACGGTAACAGTCGCTCTGCTCACGGGATTCCATATCTCAACGACGATTTTCGCAAGCGGCCTCGCGACGCTGTGCTTTTTGCTCATCACGGGCAAAAAACTCCCGCTCTACTATGGCTCGAGCTTTTCCTATCTGGCCGCAATCGGCAGTTTGATGGCCAGCGAAGCGCTTGTCGGCGCATCGCTGGATGAGAAGATCGCTGTGGCGCAGTTTGGCATTATCATGTCTGGCTTCGTCTCCATCGCCGCCGGCCTCATCGTCAACCGCTTCGGCAAAAACGCCGTGGAAAAGGCCCTGCCCGCCAGCGTTACTGGCCCCATCGCCATGATCATCGGCCTGACGCTTGCCGGAAATGCGCTGGGCGATGCGACTTCTGCCGTCGTCGATGCCAGCACAGGCGCAGCAGCAGCCGGGGATCCGCAGCTGGTCTCCAATATGGCGCTGCTTGTCGCCCTCATTACGCTGATCTCCACGATTCTCTTCTCGGTCTATCTCAAAGGCGTGCTGGGCCAGCTTCCTCTGCTGCTCGGCCCCATCGTAGGCTGTGTCGCCGCGCTCATCATCTCGCTCACAACCGGCGTCAACCTCTTCAAACAGGTTCCGGCAGATGTCGCAAGCGCCGGCGTTTTTGCATTCCCGCATATCACGCTGCCCAAGCCTTCCTGGATGGCTGTTGCGGCAATTATGCCCGTCGCCCTGGCGACCATTCCGGAATCCACCGCGCATGTTTATCAGCTTGATATTTACGTCAACGACCTGGCCAAAAAGAAAGGCTCCGAAAAGCGCTATGACATCGAGAGCAAGCTTGGCCTCAACCTGATCGGCGACGGCATTGGCGATATGGTCGCCGGCGCCATCGGCGGGCCTGGCGGCACCAACTACGGCGAAAATATCAGCGCCATGGCCATCACCAAGGTCTTCTCCATCCCGGTGCTGATGGCCGCGGCTGTCATCGCAATGGTCATTTCCTGCTTTACGCCCCTTGTCGGCGCTATCTACTCCATCCCAACGGCGGTCATCGGCGGCCTTGAGATTTTCCTCTTTGGCGCTATTGCGGCACAGGGCGTCGCCATCATGATCGATAAGAATGTCGATATGTTCAGCTCTAAGAATATTGCTGTCATCGCGTCTATCATGATCATCGGCCTCGGCGGGCAGTATGCGTTTGGCGGCAACATTCCGTTCTTTGGCATAGAGGTTCCCTGCGTGGCAGGCGCTGCCATTTTCGGCATTTTGCTGAACCTGCTTTTGAGCATTGGCTCCAAGAAGAAAAAGGACGATGCTCCGGCAGACGCTGAATAAATTCAAAATAAAAGAAGCCTCCGCATAGCGGGGGCTTCTTATTTTGGACTTTTGCAGAAAGAGAGATACGGCGGGCACTCACCTTGAATTTTACCGATGGTACTGACGATCATAATAAAAAAGGAACTAGCGACGCTAAAAGTTCGCACAGTTCCCACTTGGTGGAGCCGAGGGGAGTCGAACCCCTGTCCGAAGATTTTCGTGATAAACTTTCTACAGGCTTAGCAAAAAATATGGCATTCCCCTCTGGCGTACCTTTTTTGCTGGAAGCCATCGGGTAGTCTTGCAAATCCGCATCCATCCTCAAGACTGCAGATGGAGCAGTTCCCCGCCATAATTGGCGTCACCCCAGGCCGGGCGGGAGGGGCCTGGTTAGACGAGCTGCTTAAGCAGCAGCTAATTCGTAGTTATTATCTGCGTTTAAATTTAATTCCCACTTTTTTAGCGCAGCTTTGGGCACTGCGGCCTGCTTATCTACCAAAAACAATCCCCGTCGAAACCAGTACGGCCCCAGGAAAAGCATATCTTATTATATGCTTTTTTTCTGCTTTGCGCAACTTTTAACGTATGGATATTTTTGCCGATTGCTCTACATCCCTGCGCACAGCCTGCTCCTTTAAATCCTGCCGCTTATCATAGAGCTTCTTGCCACGCGCCAGGCCCAGCTGCACCTTCACTCTGCCATTCTTCAGATAAAAACTGAGCGGAACCAAGGAATACCCCTTGATCGTGGTCAGCCCCATCAGCTTTGCAATTTCGGCCTTATGCAGGAGCAGCTTTCTGGAGCGCAGCGGATCTTTATTAAAAATATTGCCCTGCTCGTAGGGGCTGATATGCACATTGTGCAAAAACATCTCCCCACCCTTAACCTGCGCATAGGAGTCCCTTAAATTCACTTTTCCTGCCCGGATCGATTTTACCTCCGTGCCCGAAAGCTCAATGCCAGCTTCATAGGTATCCTCGATAAAAAAATCATGCCGTGCCTTTTTATTGGTGGCGACGATTTTGATTCCTTCTGCCATTTCTCTTCCTCCCTGCCTTTTGCTTCTGCTCTGCGCTCTTTTCTTTCCGCTCCTCCCGCGGGAAGCTCACAAGCGAAAACTCTACGCGGGCATGCTCCACATCGGCGCTCTTTGCCTTTACTTTGACCTTATCGCCCAGATTGATGCGCTTTTTGGTGCGCTCTCCCAACACGCAGTAGAGCTCCTTAAAATAGACAAAGTAGTCGCTGCGAATTTCCGAAAGCGGAATCACGCCTTCCACCGTGTTTTCCAGCTCCACAAAAATCGCCGTATTTGCGACGCCGGATACCACAGCATCAAAGCTTTTCCCGATAAACTGCTGCATATACTCCGCTTTTTTCATGGCGTCGACCTGGCGCTCTGCATCGATGGCGTTGCGCTCCCGCTCGCTGGAATGCTTGGAAATCTGCACAAGCTCCTTTTCCAGCTGCTCTAAACGCTGGTAATCCATCGTGCCCTCAATATAATCCGTAATAACCCGGTGCGCCGCCAAATCCGGATAGCGCCGGATTGGAGAAGTAAAATGGCTGTAAGCGCTCGATGCCAGGCCAAAGTGTCCGGCGTTTTCCGTACTGTAGCGCGCCTTTTTCAAGGAGCGCAGCGTTACCCGGTTGATGATATTCTCGGCGCTGGTTCCTTTGCTCTTTTCCAGCACAGTCTGCACCGTTTTGCTCCGCAGTTTCTCTCCTGCCGGCAAGCGGTATCCGAAATTGGAGAGGAAAATCGAAAGCTCTCGGATGCGCTCTTCATCCGGCGTTTCATGAATGCGGTAAATAAAGGGCAGCTCTGCCTGAGCGAAGATCTCCGCTACCGTGTTGTTGCAGGTTACCATGAACTCTTCGATGAGCCTTTCCGCTGCCCGGTGCTCGCGCAAAGCAATGCGGACAGGCTTGCCTGCCTTATTCAGCTCAATCTCTGCTTCCCCAACCTCAAAATCGATGCTGCCCTTCTGGAAACGCAGCGCCCGCATATTCTGTGCGAGCTCCTGCATCTGACGCAAATCCTCGATGATATCCGAATACTGCGCTATCAGTTCTTGATCATTTTCCTCCAGCATACGGTTTACCTGCCCATACGTCAGCCGATGGCAGGATTTGATTGCCGTTTTGCCGATGCGGTGCGATACCACCCTGCCCTCCGGCGTGATCTCCATAAAGCAGGAAAGCGCCAGGCGCACTACTCCCTCATTGAGCGAGCAGAGCCCGTTGGAAAGCTGCTCGGGCAGCATCGGGACAACGCGATCCAGCAAGTAGACGCTCGTCCCCCTGGCGAGGGCCTCTTTATCCAGAGCAGTCCCTTTTCGCACATAGTGGCTCACATCCGCAATATGCACACCCAAGATCGCGTTGCCGTTCTGCGCCCGCTCTATGGAAACCGCATCATCGAAATCTTTGGAGTGCTCGCCATCGATGGTGAAAATGCGCTTATCATAGAGCAGTTCCCGCCCCTTTAAATCTTCCTCCAGAACAGTTTCTCCCAGAGCATCGGCCTCTTTCTGCACTGCTTCCGGGAAACCTGCGTATAATCCGAAGCCCCTTGCCACGCTTAAAATATCCACGCCTGGCTGCCCGGGGTATCCCAAAACTTCTTCAATTTTGCCTTCCGGTGCCTGAGAGCCGATGGCGCGCTTTGTGATAGAAAGCAAAACCTTTTGCCCGTTTTTTGCGCCGTTTCCGCCCTGACGCGGGATATAGACATCCGGCGTTGTCCCATTGTCGCAGACGACAAATGCCGCCTTCGCGCTCTTTTCGAACGTCCCTGTTACCCGATACGGCAAAGCAGAGAGAGCGCGGACTACCTTGCCTTCTCTGTTTCTCCCGCCGGTTTTGACGATCTTGGCCAATACCGTTTCGCCGTCAAACGCGCCGCCCAGCTGAGATGCGCCGATAAAAACGTCTCCGTTTTGCTCATCGCGCACAAAACCAAATCCGCCCCGCTTGATCTCAAGCTGTCCTTTTACATAGTCCATCTGCGCCAGGCTGGCATATTTGCGCTTGCGCGTCAATAAAACATCTGCATTTTCTTCCATTGCCGGCAGGATCTCTGCAAGATCCGCATTCGGAAAAAGCTGCTGAATCTGCTCTCTCCCGGCGACTCCCTGCCCCTCAATATATTCCTTTATTTCGTCGTAATACTGCATATAACCTCTTTTTTATTTTTATCTCTCTATCCGCTCCTGATAGAACGGAATAAAAAAACGCCTTTTAATTGGAAAGGCGTTTTCTATCTTTTTTAGAAGAATCTCTGAATCAGCACCAGCGCAGCTGCCAAGACCATAAAGACAACCGCCGCTATCTTGGTGAGTTTTGAGAGCAACGCGTCCAGCCCTCTTGCTTTCGAACGGCCAACCTGCGCGCCGGATATCATGCTGTTTGCGTTGCCGTTCTCATCCGTCTGGAGCAATACCACAACAATGAGAAACAAGGAGCAAAGGCAAAGCACTATCTTAATAATGAGGGATACAACGTCCATCAATCACTACCTCCAATATCATACAACAAAATGTAGTATAACATGGAACTATCCCAATTGCAAGAGAATTTTTACTTTTCCCGGGAAAAGCCGCGGTCTTGGGGTTAGGGCGCCACGACTCCGGGCTCCGCATACTCCGTCAGCCCCAAAAAGCCTCTGATTAGGCGGTGCCATCCCGAGCCAAAGCTCTGCTCCTTCACATCCTGATCCACTGCCAGGGCGACAGAAATCTCACCTTCCGGCGCTGTTATCACAATTTTTCCGACAATCTGCCCTTTTTGCAATGGTGCCGCCAGATCGTCCACCTGAATATTGGTCGAAATGCTGCCCTCTTCGCCTTTTTTATATAGGATGCTCAGATCCTCTTTCGCATATACTCCAACTTCTTTCACATCTCCGTTGGCGATTGGCAGTGTCTTGACTTTCCCGCCCTGCTGCGCGATCTGCTTGACGCCGAACGTCGCAATCGCATATCCGATGAGCTCTTCCGCCAATTTAAAACGGCTGCCCGTATCCTTATCGCCTATCACGATGGCAATAAACCGTCCACCGCCGCTTTTTGCCGAAATTGCCGCGCTATAGCCCGAGCTGGGGGTTGAACCGGTAGACATGCCGTCATACAGGTCGTTTTTGATGAGGACATTGGAGTTGCTCATCTCGGTCTCCCGGCCGCTCTCGTGGGTAAAGGTATCCAGCCAGATGGCGCTGTATTTGAAAAATCCGCTGTATTTGGAAAGTTCCGCGGCGATGACCGCCAGGTCGTTGGCCGAAACCAGGGATTCGGAAGAGATGCCCGTGCAGTCGGCAAACGTGCAGGAGAGCCCAAGCTCTTTCGCCCGGGCGTTCATCAGCTCGACGAATGCCGCCTCGTTTCCTGCCACATGCTCAGCCAGCGCCGTTACCGCGTCGTTGGCATTGCACATGATCGCCGGCTTTAAAAGCGTCTCGAAGGAATAGCTGGTACCTGAATCCAAAAACACGCTGGTTCCGCCCTTTTTCGCGGCCTCCTGGGAAACCCGGACGCTGTCTTCCGAACGCACTTTTCCATCGGCCAAAGCTTCAAAAAACAGCAGGTAGCTCATCAGTTTCGTCAGGCCGGCCGCATGAAATTTTTCATCGCCGTTTTCGCTGGCGATGATCTGCCGGGTATTTGCTTCGATCAGCGCATATGCCTTTGCCGTCGACTCAAATTCCTGCGCCCGCACTGTAATCATCGGCATAGCCGCGGCAATGAAAAAAACTGCCAGCAAGATACTCACAAATTTTCTACTCTTATTCATACCAATTTCTCCTAAATTCCGCTTTCTTCATTCTATTCCAGCTAAAATAGCGTATATTCCAACACTTCAAAAACTCCATCCAGCAATACCGCTTCGATCAGCGCGAAAATTGCCCAATAGCCCAGGTGAATTGCATATTGTTTCAGATATGGCAGAGACTGCCTGCCAAGCTCCACGCTGCTCTTTGGGATGTTCCTTTCGCGCAGCTGCTGGCTTATCTGCTTGATGGAGATGAGAAAGAGCAGGGAGATTGCTATGCTCTGCATGAGCAGCTGAAGCAGAAAAACAATGCCTCCGAGCAGAGTTTTTATCCCGGATAATCCGCCAAAAATGCACCCCCATGCGCATCCATATGCGCAGAAAAGGGCAAAACTGCTCAGCAGAACAAAGAATATGCCAAGCAGCGTGTTGCTCCCCCAATAAAGCGCCAGGCAAACGAACATTCTCTGGAAGCATAGGCGAAAAAAGCGCGCAAAAAGCGATACTCCAATCCCATACCCAAAAACCGAGTGCAAAATCTGTTTTTGCACCCCGCTCTCAAACAGCCTGATGCTGGAAAGTCCCGCCGACAGCGAAAGCGTAACGAGCAAAAAGCCAAATGCAAAAACCGGCCATTCTTTTTTTAAATCTTCAAATTTTTGCAACAAAAAAATCCCCGCCTCATGGTATCTTATGAGGCAGGGAGATGGCATATTCTAATCGATCCGCAAAAGGTTGATATTGATATAATCGGCGACTGTCGCAATAAAAGCCGCATTGGTAGGCTTTCCCTTCTCTGCATCTACCGTATAGCCGAACAGCTCTTCGATATAGGTAATGTTGCCGCGGTTCCAGGCCGTCTCAATGGCATGGCGGATATTGCGCTCGACGCATTTTGTATTGGTCTGAAACGCTTCGGCGATCTTCCCGTACAGCTTTCCCGTGATGGATTTGAGCATACTCGGATCCTCCAGCACCAGGCGAATTGCCATTCTCGCATAGGAATAGCCCTTCAGATCCGGCGAGAGGCCGATGCTCAGCAAAACCTTTGTAATGATGGGCAGATAGGATTCTCCGTCTACAAAGCTAACCATGCGCTCTTCGATTTCGTCTTTTTCCAGCAGATCGCGCACTCTGCCCACGAATGCCTCATAGGCAATCGGCTTTTGAAGAAGGTAATCTGCTCCATTCTCAAAGCTGCGGCGGATAAAGAAATCTTCGCTCACACCCGAGATCATGATGATCTTCGTCTTCTCCTTGACGCCGCGATCCCGTATCTGCTCTAAAACGCCTAAGCCATCGATCACAGGCAAAATCATATCGATGATCATAATATCTGGGCGAATTTTTTCAAATTGCGCCAGAGCCTCGCCGCCATGGAAGGCAAACTGCACAGATGCAAAGAAGCCGCACTTCTCCGCATATTTTTTTATCAGCAATAGAAACTCTCTATTGGCGCTTACAGCAAATAACTTGTATTGTCGACCAGAAAGCACGGGATTTTCTCCTACATTCTTC
>CAMSSU010000044.1 GCA_947063485.1 uncultured Clostridia bacterium
TACGGGACGTCCATTTTGTGCTATGGCATCCAGATGATCGTCATGAGCCTGACGCATAACTATATCCTGACGCTCTCCATTCAGGTTGGCACGAACGCGCTGCAAGGCATCATCACCATGTTCCTCGCGGATCGGATGTATCCCTATATCCGGGGGAAAAACGACTCTGTGCTCCCCAAAAAGGACCGCAAGGCAATTTTCCGCAGCATGGGTTCGCTCATGTTTTACAGAGCGGGACAAGTTGTCATCAACGGCACGGACAGCCTGATCATCTCTTCCATCGTCGGCGTCAAGGAGGCGGGGATTTACTCCAACTATTCTCTGCTGACGACGACGGTCAAGAACCTCTTGCAGCAGGTGTTCAACGCCTGCACGGCCAGCATCGGCAATATGGCGGCAACCGAGAGCAACCGGCGCAAATACAAGGTTTACAACGCCATCTTCTTCGGGAACTTCTGGATGTTTGGCTTTGCGGCGGTCTGCTTCTATGTTCTGTTCAACCCATTCGTCGCGATCTGGGCCGGCAAGGATCGGCTGCTGGATCAGGCGATGGTCGTCTTTATCGTTTTAAACTTCTATCTGGTCGGGATGCGCAATGTCAATACGACGTTCCGGGATACCATGGGCGTTTTTGAAGAGGGAAAATTCGTTCCGATCATCTCGGCAATCGTCAATATCGGCATCTCGATTATGACGGCAAAGGCCTTTGGCCTTATCGGCGCGTTTATCGGGACAACCGTCAGTATGCTGACGACACTGGTCTGGATGGAGCCGGTCGTGCTGTTTAAACATGGGTTCCGCCGAAGCCCGCTCGTGTATTTTGTAAAATATGCCGTCTATTTCTGCGTTACACTGCTCACGGCGCTTCTGACGGATTTTCTGGCGGGCCTGCTGGGAAGCGGCGGCCTGCTGGTGTTTGCAGGAAAATTCCTTATCTGCATGATCGTGCCCAATACGATTTTCTACTTGCTTTTCCGCAAGACTGGGGATTTCCAGCTGCTTGCGCGGCAGGTCAAATCGGTTTTGGGCAGAAAACTTAGGAGGAAAAAACACGCATGATTTTATTTGGGCCTTCCGGAAATTCGGAGCAGTTTTACGAGGCAGGATATAAGCACACTTATGAGGCGATGGCCTGGATTCGGGGCATGGGCCTTGGGGCATATGAATACTCCTTTGGCAGAGGCGTGCGCATCGGCGAGCAGACGGCAGCAGTTGTGCGGGAAAAGGCGCGGGAGAATGAAATTGCCATGAGTGTGCACGCGCCGTATTTCATCAACCTGGCGACGGACGACCCGGAAAAGCGGGAGAAGAACCTGCAGTATTTTTTGGAAAGCGCAAAAGCGGCAAAATGGCTGGGAGCAGACCGCGTGATCTTCCACCCGGGCTCCTGCGCCAAGCTGGATCGGGCACTGGCTTTTGATATGACAAAGCGCAACTTTGCGTGGATTTTGCAGCAGCTGGACGAGGCCGGCCAGGGCGACCTGACCTACTGCCCCGAGACCATGGGAAAAATCAACCAGCTGGGGGATTTGCAGGAGATCATCGCTCTGGTGAATCTGGATGAGAGAGTGCTGCCCACCATCGATTTTGGTCATCTGCATACCCGGGGGCGGGGCGCTATCAACTCGCCGGAGGATTTTGAGGCGATCCTAAAAGCGCTCATCGATGGCATTGGCCAGGAGCGAACCAGCCGGATGCACGTTCATTTCTCGAAAATCGAGTTTACGGCCATGGGGGAAAAACAGCACAGAACCTTTGCCGAGGAAGGATACGGCCCGGATTTCGCGCATCTGGCGCCTATGCTGCTCAAATACGATTTACAGCCGCGCATCATTTGCGAATCCAAGGGGACGATGGCGATGGATGCGCTGGCCATGAAGCAGATGTACGAAAAAGCGAAGGAGGGAATGGGGCATGAATAAGTTTGAAAAGCTGCGCGCCTATATGGCGGAAAACGAGGTGGACGGCGTTCTGATCACCAATCTGGAGAATATGCAGTGGTATTCCGGGTTTTCCGGCGATACCGGGGATATCCTGGTGACGGCGGAAGCGCAGTATTTTATGACGGATTTCCGCTATCTGGAGATGGCCGAGCGGGAGATGGGCGGTGATTTTGAATTTGTCAAGATCACGCAGGACGGCGCATACCGCGAGGCGGCGGAGCTGATGAAAAAGCATGGCATAAAGAAGCTTGGCATCGAGACTTCTAAAGTTACGCTGGATCAGAAAGCGGCGATGGATGCGGCATTTTCCGCTTCCTACTGCTCGATCGACGACGAGATGCACGCACTGCGCACAATCAAAACGCCGGAAGAGATCGAGAAAATGCGCAAAGGCGCGAAGATCACCGCGGATACGTTCTATCACATGACCAAAGTGATCAAGCCGGGCGTTTCGGAATACGATTTGCTGGCCGAGATGATCTATTTCTTCCATAAAAACGGTGTGAAGCCCTCCTTTGAGCCGATCATCGCCACAGGCCCCAACTCCTCTCTGCCTCACGCGACGATTTCGGACCGCAAAGTGCAGAACGGAGATTTTGTTACCATGGATTTCGGCGTGATCTACGAAGGGCAGTGCACAGATTTCACCAGAACTGTCGCCGTCGGAGGGGTTGCGCCCGAGCTGGAAATGATTTATAATATTGTGCAGAAAGCACAGCTCGCGACGCTGGCGGCCCTGCGCCCGGGGATTACGGGCGGCGATGTGGATGCCGTTGCGAGAAATATCATCACAGATGCCGGCTATGGTGCGTTCTATGAGCATGGGACGGGCCATGGTGTGGGCGTAGAGATTCACGAGGCTCCGTGGTTTCGCAGAGACAATCCGCAGGTGCTCGAGGCGGGCATGATCGGCACTGTCGAGCCGGGCATTTATCTGCCGGGGCAGGGCGGCGTGCGCATCGAGGATATGGTAGCCATCACGGAAGATGGCTATGAGAATTTCTATACGGTATCAAAAGATTTAATCGTTTTATAATTGGAGGAGAAAACAAATGGTATCAGCAGGCGATTTCAGAAAGGGCGTTACGATCGAGATCGATGGCCAGGTTTGGGTTATCGTGGATTTCCAGCACGTCAAGCCGGGCAAGGGCGCGGCATTCGTGCGCACGAAGATCAAAAACGTCGTTACGGGCGGCGTGCTTGAGCGGACGTTCAACCCGACGGAGAAATACCCCAAGGCGATGGTCGAGAGAAAAGAGATGCAGTATCTGTATTCGGATGGCGATCTCTACTACTTCATGGATCTCGAGACATACGATCAGCTGCCCCTGGGCAAAGCGCTGGTGGAAGAGGCGATGCAGTACGTCAAGGAGAATTCCAACGTTACGGTGAAGTTCTTCAAGGGCGAGGCATTCTCTGTGGAAGCGCCCAACTTCGTCGAGCTGGAAATCGTCGAGACCGAGCCCGGCTTCAAGGGCGATACGGCAACTTCCGGCAACAAGCCGGCTGTGCTCGAGACGGGAGCGAAGGTCATGGTTCCGCTGTTCGTCAACCAGGGCGATCGGATCCGCGTGGATACCAGAACGGGCGACTACATGGAGCGCGTTTAAGCGGAAAGCAAAAAGAGCGGCGAAAGGCCGCTCTTTTTATATGCAAAATGGGGGGAGCTTGTTATGCGATCAAAAGAGCAGCGCAGAAGCGCTGCTCTTTATTCTTCTTTTAAATTCTCCAATATCATCTTTACTGCCGCAATGACGAAAGCAGAGAAGGTGCAGTTCTTTCCCTGGATGGCTGCTTCCACTTGCTCAATGACATCGTTTGGGAAACGGATGGTTTTATTGGTTGTTTTGGGAATGGAGGGAATTCTAAATTTTCTCATGCACCGGCTCTGTTATAAGGTATCTAGCCTCATCATAGAGCATAAAAAAGCGGTTGTCTGCATTGCAAATGCCTTGCTCACAGCAGAAGAAAAAGTTGCTATACTGGAACTATCTTTTGTGAAATTGAGAGCAGGATAGAATGAAAATCGCGGTAGTAGGTTCGAGAAATTTGGAGATAGAGATTGGCAGATATTTGCCGGAGGGCATAACAGAGATCATCAGCGGGGGAGCCCGGGGCATCGATCGGGCGGCAGAGGCCTATGCAGATGCGCACGGCATCGCCAAGCGCATTTTTCTGCCGGATTACCAAAAATATGGGCGCAGAGCGCCGCTGGTGCGCAACCGACAGATCGTGCAGGCGGCAGAGCTGGTCATCGCCGTCTGGGACGGTACCTCCCGGGGGACGAAGTATACCATAGACTATGCGCAGTCTCTGGGCAAGCCGGTGCGGGTTTATCGGATTTAGAAGAATCAAAAAAGGAGGCGCTTGATGCACCTCCCTTTTTCATCTGGAAAGATTATTCAAAGAGCTTGGCGGCCTTAGCCATGTTTTCAATTACCGGAACGCCGAAGGGGCAGCGCCCTTCACAGCTTCCGCAGGCAATGCAGTCGCTGCCTTTTGCGGAGAGAGAAGCGTAGTGCGAGGCGATGGAAGGCGGGATATGCGCCTCATCCAGCCGGGCGATATCCAGATATTTATTGACAGATGCAATATCGATGCCCGCAGGGCAGGGCTGGCAATGGCTGCAATAGACGCAGTTGCCCTTAAAATCGTTGCGCTGAGTGCCCAGAACAGGGGAATAGTCCCGCTCCTCATCGCTCAGATCCAGATAGCGCATGGCATCGGCGACTTCGGCGGCCGTCTGGCAGCCCACCAGCGTGCTGGCCACGGCAGGGCGCGTCAGGGCATAGTGGATGCACTGGGCGACGCTCATGGGCTTCTCGAACGGCGTATGTTCGGCAGAGATCAGCTTGCCGGCTCCCAGCGTTTTCATGACGGTGATGCCAATGCCCTTATTGGCGCAAAGCTGATAGAATGCCGCCCGGCCGGGATCGATGCCGTGAAATGCCGCGGAATCCAGGCCATCATTGAGCACATCCAGCGCATTGGATTCGGCGGGAATGAGATCGAACGCCATATTGATGCTGAATAGGAGCATCTCGGGCAGGCCAGTCTGGATGACGCGCTGTGCCATCGCCGGGTTATGCGAGCTGAAGCCGATATGGCGGATATCGCCGCGCTCTTTGAGCTTCAGGACGTAATCTGCGAAGCCGGTATCGAAAACGCCGTGATAATCCTCCTCGGAATCGATGAAGAACATCATGCCAAAATCGATATAGCCATAGATGCGCAGCAGATCTTCAAAATAGCGCTGAACTGTGGGCAGATCGCGGCTGATGTCGTATTGTTTGCTGAGGTCTGTCGAGCCGATATGCCCCTGAATCAGCACATCCTTGCGGCGCGCGCCCAGGGCCTTGGCGATATTCTCCCGGATCTCCCGGCCAGGCATGAACACATCCAAGATATTCACGCCGTGATCCAGCGCCGCGGAGATTGTCTCACCCACCTGCGCAAAGGGTTTGCCGTCCAGATGCTCGCATCCAAGGCCGATGATGCTGGCCCGGCATCCGGTTTTTCCAATTTCACGATACTCCATGTTTCCACCATCCTATCATCATATTGCTAAGATTCTATTCTGTTTTTTTGCTGTGCCTTTATGATACCATGAACGCGGGGTTTTGCAAAGCGGAGAGAGCCGCGGCAACAAAAAACCGCGGATGATTCTATCCGCGGCGAGATGGTGGAGATGATGAGACTCGAACTCACGACCTCTTACATGCGAAGCAAGCGCTCTAGCCAACTGAGCTACACCCCCAACTTCCAACAACACGCATTATACACTATCTCCCACAAAGTTTCAATATCTATTTTTGAGTTTTTGAAAAATAAGAGAGAGTTTGGGCGGGGCTTTTTCTTTGGCGAAAATTCTGCTACAATTTAAAGGAAGAGCGCAGGAGGGGGATTATGGCACAGCAATCGTTATTTGAAACAGGGCAGAACCGCCCGCTGGCAAGCCGGCTTCGGCCGACGGATCTGGATGGGTTCGTGGGCCAGAAGCATTTGCTGGGAGAGGGAAAGGTTTTGCGGCAGCTCATCGAGCAGGATATGGTTTCCTCCATGATCTTCTGGGGGCCGCCCGGTGTGGGCAAGACGACGCTGGCCCGCATCATCGCTGGCAAGACAAAGGCGAATTTTATCGATTTCAGCGCGGTAACCAGCGGGATCAAGGAGATCCGCGAGGTCATGAGCCGGGCGGAAAACGACAGGCTGCTGGGAGAAAAGACCATCCTGTTTGTAGACGAGATTCACCGCTTCAACAAAGCCCAGCAGGATGCTTTTTTGCCCTTTGTGGAAAAAGGGAGCATCATTCTGATTGGCGCGACGACAGAGAACCCTTCTTTTGAAGTCAACTCCGCTCTGCTTTCCAGATGCAAGGTATTCGTTTTGCAGGCGCTGGCGCAGGAAGATCTGGTGCAGTTATTGCAAAACGCGCTGGCAGACCCCAAGGGCTTTGGGGAACAGCAGGTGGAAATTTCCGAAAAACTGCTGGAGATGATCGCCGCTTTTGCCAACGGTGATGCCAGGACGGCGCTCAATACGCTGGAGATGGTTGTGCTCAATGCAGAGCGGCGGGGGGAGAAGACCATCGTCTCCGAGGAGATTTTGGAGCAGTGCATCAGCAAAAAATCCCTGCTCTATGATAAGAACGGTGAAGAGCACTATAACCTGATTTCGGCGCTGCATAAATCCATGCGCAACAGCGATCCGGATGCGGCGGTCTACTGGCTGGCGCGGATGCTGGAGGCCGGAGAGGACCCGCTCTATATCGCCCGGCGGCTGGTTCGGTATGCCAGCGAGGATATTGGGCTGGCAGACCCCAGCGCGCTGTCTATGGCTGTGGCGGCATACCAGGCCTGCCATTTTATCGGTATGCCCGAATGCAGCGTCAATTTGACGGAGGCGGTGATCTATTTCTCTGTAACGCCCAAATCCAACGCGCTCTATACGGCGTATGAGCGGGCCAAAAAGGACGCGCTGACCATGCTGGCGGAGCCGGTTCCGCTGCAAATCCGCAATGCGCCGACCAAGCTGATGAAGGAACTGCACTATGGCGAAGGCTACCAATATGCGCACGATACGGAGGAAAAGCTGACGGCCATGCAATGCCTGCCGGATTCGCTTTTGGGCAAGAAGTATTACCGGCCAACGGAGCAGGGCAGGGAGAGCCGCATCAAAGAGCGGCTGGAGCAGATTGAGCAGTGGAAAGAGCAGCACAGGGAAAAATAGCGCGGCAGCAAGAATTTAGGAGCGCGCGATTTTCTATCGGAAACGGAGCTTAGTACTAAAATGGCGTAGGGAGGGCAATTTTTCAAGGCCATTTTTACGCAAAAGCACTCACAAATTTTGAAAAACTTTGATTTATCATTTGGTTAAGAAAAAGCCAATTTTCAGAATAGAGAATCTCCTGCCTGTCAGGAGTGTGGTATTTTCTATTGTTCGGTCTTTTTATCTTTTAGGTAGTCTTTTTCTATCGATGTTTTTTCGCGGACTAGTTCCAATTTTTTCGACTCCACCAAAGATAACGGCGAATCCAGCGCAGATGACGAGCGTTGCCATTAAGCAGAGAAGCGCTTTCCCGGCAGACGCGATAGCGCTGTTGCCAGGAATCAGCGCATCTACGATTGGGATGGCCAAATCGAAAGCAAATGGTTGGTATAGATAGATTGTCATACTGCGGGTAGAAAACAGATCGAAGATTTTTCCGAAAAATTTCCAGTTTTGAATGTGCACAAAAATTTTATCTAGGAATGGCATACCGAGCAGGATTGGAGGCATTACCATGAAGGAGAAAGTGAGA
>CAMSSU010000045.1 GCA_947063485.1 uncultured Clostridia bacterium
CGTGTCATTGGCGTCTATCACTCTGGTAAGGGAGGAACTTTTCAAACATTGTTATATGCAAAAAAGCAAAATAGAACACTTCGCATTCTCCATGGGTAAAGATTTTATCCAAAGAAAAAGAGGCCGCAAATACGGCCTCTCTTCTTATCGCCTTACAGCGGGCGTTCCTTGCCCAGCATGAGCATGGCAAGTGCCCCCGGCCCCGCATGAACACCAATGACCGGCCCAATATCCAAAAGCCAAATCTCATCGAACTTCATGCGCTTTTGCATTTCTTCCTTGAGCGCCTGCGCCTGCTCCAGATTATCCGCGTGGCAGACCACCGCCAGCTCGGCAGAAATCTCCGGGTCATAGTTCTTTTCCGCCAAATCCGCCAGATAGCGGATGACTTTCTTCCTGCCCTTGACTTTATCAAAAGAGACGACTTTCCCCTCTTTGGTTACCGTTAAAATCGGCTTGAGGTCCAGCAGAGAGCCCATCACGGATAAAACTGCCGAAAGCCGGCCCGTGCGCTGAAGATGCTTCAGGCTATCCACCGAGAAGAAGTGCAGTGCGTTAAGCTTATGCTGTTCCACCCACTCTTTGATCTCATCCAGGCTTGCCCCCTGCTCCTTCATCTTCTGCGCATGGCAGACCAGAAGGCCAGATCCCATGGCAATGCCCAGCGAATCTATCGTTTCGATGCGCGCATCCGGGTAATTTTCCAGCGCAGCTTTTTTGGCGACCTGCACCAAATCATAGTGCGCCGAAAGCCCGGAAGAAAAGCTGATGTATAAAATATCCTTGCCCTGCGCCAGCTGTTCTTCAAAGAAGTTCTGAATGTCGAGCGGCGGGCGCGTGGCAGTGGATGCTTCAGCCCCTGCCCTCAGCTTGTCGTAGAAGCCCTTGAAATCCGTCGCTCTGCCCAGATCAAAAAGCGCCTCCTGCCCGTCGATGGTGTAAGGCATCAAAAAAACCGGGAGCTCATGCGCATCCGCATACTGGTAGGGGATCTCGGAATCCGAATCCGCCATAACCACAAACTCTCTCATAAGTTCCTCCTTGGAAATTCATCATAAATTCTGCAATAAGTGCAGTGAATAAACACTATTCCGCAAGCGCCGCAATGCGCGCCTGCCGCTCTGCCAGATAGGCCTCAAAACTCTCCTTCGTCCTGCTGACGATGAGCTCCTCCGGGAAGCCTGCCGCCTCAATCTCTTCCAGCGCAGGCCCAAATTCGCCGATGCAGAAGCAGTTATGCGAATCCGTCCCGACAGAGATGCGCACCCCATGCTTTTTGCAAAGCTGGAGGAATTTCTGGCAGTTGGGGCGGCTCCCTTTTCTGGCCGTAAAGGAATGCCCATTGATTTCAATCAATTTATTCTGCTTTTTCGCCTCCAGGACGACCGCCTCAATATCGATCTTGAAAAACGGATTGCCCGGGTGGCCGATAATGTCGATATAGGGGTTGTTCAGCGCCCCAATCATGGCATCCGTATCATGCGCCTGATCCACCGAGCAGATGACATTGTCGTGCAGTGAGGCGATGGCGAACTCCACAAACTGCAAATAGCGCAGCGGCATATCCACCTCGCCCTTCTGGTTTACGATATTCGTCTCCGTGCCCCGGTAAATGCGGATACCCTCATATTCCTGCGGCACATCCCGCAGCAGACCCACGCAGGCCGCCGTTTGCACGCCCTCCATGCCGCCGCTGTGGTCGGTTACGACGATGCCGCTCAGCCCCTTTTTCTTTGCAAACAGAATGTTCTCCAGAAGTGTGGAATGGGCGTGGCCGGAAAGCACGGTATGCGTGTGCGTATCGATGTCGAGCTTCATAAAAATCCCCTCTTAAACTATAAATATATTTGAAAGGCTGCAAAAAGCCCTTTTTTCACTGTTTCGTGCCTATTATACACGATACGCCGTTTTTTGACAAATTTTAATTTCTATTCCTTCCGCTTGGCCTGGGTGCGCATATAGTGAAAGAGGTATTGCTGGGCCAGCCCGCCGTATTCGCCAAAATGCTCGGATGCAAACTGCAAAATCTCCCCATCGTTTTTTGGCTCAAATTTGTATAGCTCCCCCAGCATCCGCCGGATCCAGACGTCCGCCGGAAACGCCTCCCGCTTCTGGTAGGCAAAGAGCAAAATGCAGTCTGCCACTTTGGGGCCAACGCCGCTCAAAGTGCAAAGCTCGGCTCTGGCCGCGGCATAGTCCATCCCGTAAAACCGCTCCAAATCATATCCCTCTGCCACTTTGCGCGCCGTCTCCAGCACATACCGCGCCCGATACCCCGCGCCGCACGCCCGCAGCGCCTCCTCGCTCTGCCCAGCCAAAGCCTGAGGCGCGGGAAAGGCAAAGCAGCCCGGCGCAATCTGCTCGCCTGCCAGCTCACACAGTTTTTTCACGATCCCCCGAATGCGCGCAATGTTGTTATTGGCGGATAAGATGAAGGTAATGATCGTCTCAAAAGGCTCCTGGCGCAAAATCCGAAGCCCGGCGCAGCATTGCGCCGCCTCCCGCAAAACAGCATCCGAAGAAAACCGCGCATCTTCCGGCGGGTAGCAGAAATCCAGATCAAAGTAGCCCTTCCAGATTGCCTCCATCTCCTCTGGCGTAACCGGAAAAAGCTCCATGCCGTTTGGGGTTTTTCTGCACCAAATCTGTCTGCCATAGGCGATGCCCCGGTAAGCGCCGGTCTCTTCCTGCTCAAAGCGGAAGGCCTGCCCGCAGTTGAAAATCAGCGCCGGGTCCATCTGTTCGCCCGTCAGAACCGCGCAGTCGTCTTTCCAAATAATTTCTACCATCTCAAAATTTCCCAGATCAAAAATGCCATCTTTGCTTGTGCAAAAATGGCATTTTCTGCTTTCCTTTACTGCGCGTAGACGCTGACCTGCTTCTTGTCTCTGCCCTTGCGCTCAAATTTCACGACGCCGTCCTGCAAGGCAAACAGCGTATCATCGCTTCCTTTGCCCACATTCACGCCGGGATAAATCTTCGTGCCTCTCTGGCGAACCAGGATGTTGCCAGCCAGCACAGCCTGGCCATCGCTTCTCTTGACGCCCAGACGCTTGGAAGCGCTGTCACGGCCGTTCTTCGTGCTTCCCATACCTTTCTTATGTGCCATTGCTATTCCACCTCACTTTTACCCGGTAATCACTCTTTTTAGCCAATCGAGACGATCTCGACTCTCGTATAGGGCTGTCTGTGGCCCTGCTTCTTGCGGTAGCCAGTCTTGTTATGGAACTTGAAGACAATCAGTTTCTTTGCCTTATCCTGCGCGATCACCTTGCCGACAACCTTCACGCCTTCCACAACCGGTGCGCCAACCTGTGCCTTCTCGCCGTCTACGACCATCAGGGCATCAAAGCTGACTTCCTCGCCAACCTGTGCGTTCAGCTTCTCGACGTCGATAAATCTGCCAATCTCCGCCTTATACTGCTTTCCGCCTGTTTTCACGATTGCGTACATGTTAAGCTTCCTCCTCTTACCAGTCTCGCCGATGAGGTACCCAAGCGGGATTTCCAACCCTTCTCGTGCGGCTACCCTATTATCTTACACAAAACAATCCGCTTTGTCAACGGCTTTTTCTGCCAGCCGCGCCGTCGCAGAGCCTTTGGGCGCCTCCCAGCATGTGCCGGCTTCAAAATTGCCTGCCCCGCAGCCGTTTTGTATCGGGTAACTTTATCCTATCATGTTTCAGCTTCCTGTGCCACCTTTTTCTGCCCTGTTTTTTCCGCAGCAAAAAAGAAGGCCGAAGCCTTCCTTTTCGCTTTCCTCTTAGAGCAGAATGCAGAGCATACCGCCGTCTCCCTCGTTGACCATGCGGGAGAGCGTCTCCTGCATCTTTTCCCTGGCATCCTCAGGCAGGTTGCCCATTTTCCCGGAAAGCCCTTCCCGGATAATGTCATAGAGCGATTTGCCGAAAATATCCGTCTGCCAAATGGCCTCGCCCTTGTCGTATTCCTCCAGCAGATGGTTGAGAAAATCCTGGCTCTGCTCTTCAGTTCCCACAATCGGGCTGACTTCCGTCTCGACGTCCACCTGAACCAGATGCATACTGGGGGCGCTGGCTCTCAGGCGCACGCCAAACTTATTGCCCTGCTGCATGAGCTCCGGCTTTTCCAGCCGCATCTCGGAAAGCACCGGCTGCACAACGCCGTAGCCCCTGCTCTGAACCTCGTGCATCGCGCTTTCAATCTTGTCATACTGCTGTTTTGCGCCGACCAGCGCCTTGACCACTTCCACCAAATGGCTGTCGTCTTTGATCTCCTGGCCGCATTCCTCGCCCAAAATCTGATAGAACAGATCCCGCTTGACTTCCAGCTCAATATTGATCTGCCCATCGCCCAGCTGAATATCCTGAATGGCGATTTTATCCACATAGTCCGCGTCCTCAAAAGGCACGGTAAGCGCGGCAAAATCCTTCATCGCCGCAGCGCCTTCGCTGGCCGCCCCAAGCTTTTCCAGCACATCCGAAAGCAGCCAGTGATCCGGCGCCATCGAGCAGAGCCAGCTGGAAATGTGATAATTGATCTGCCGAATCGGGAATTCATAGAGCAGCTCGGAAAGAAGCGTGGAAATATCCTCTCTCTGCAAATTCAGCGCGTTAATCAGCGCAACCGAAACGCCGTATTTCTCCTGAAGCTGCTCGCGCAGCTCCTCCGCAGCAGAGGTCTCGGGATTGGCCGAGTTGAGCACGATGATAAACGGCTTGCCGATCTTTTGCAGCTCGCTCACCGCCCGCTCCTCCGCCTCGACATATGCCTCTCTGGGCAGATCCGTGATGCTGCCATCCGTCGTCATGACGATGCCAACTGTCGCGTGCTCGTCGATTACCTTCTGCGTCCCGATCTCCGCCGCCTGCTCAAAGGGGATATCGTGATCAAACCACGGCGTTTTGACCATCCGGGGGGCATCGTCCTCATCCTGGCCAATGGCGCCCGGAATCAGATAACCGACGCAGTCCACCATGCGCACATGCATCTTGGCCTTGTCGTCCAGGCTGATCTCGATGGCCTCTCCCGGGACGAACCTCGGCTGTGTGGTCATAATGCTCCGGCCGGCGCCGCTCTGAGGTAGTTCGTCGGTAACCCGTACTTTCTCATTCTCATCGCTGATGTTTGGCAGGACAAGCAGCTCCATCATCTTCGTGATAAAGGTAGACTTCCCCGTTCGTACCGGCCCCACAACGCCTATGTAGATCTCTCCGTTTGTTCTGGCTTCTATATCTTGATAAACGTTGAAATTCTCCATAGAAAACCTCCTCCATATTAACTGTTGTAATATATGCGGGAGATTTTGCGATTATTATCATGCTTTTGAGAGATTTCTCTGCTCTCCTGTTTCTCTTGCCCTTCCCAAACCCTGCGCAGGCCGGCAAATGGTCTCAGACGATGCCTCCTCGGGCATCCAGTCCGTCGCCCCGCAAAACCTCGCCTTTTGCATTGCCAAAAGGTATCAACATCGCAAAGAAAATATGCTATGATTATCAAAAAGGTTACGAGGAGGAGCTATGAGGTTCTGCGGCATTTCAAGAGTATTCTCTACGGAAAATGAAATCCAGTATACAGATATCGGGGAATACTGGGATTGGTTTTCTTCTCTCTATGGCAGGGAAAATATCAAAGGGCTCGGCTTTGGCTGGAGGGAGCATTCCATCGAATATGTGCTCGGAACAACCGATCACCCTCTCAAATTCGATATCGACAAGCTGAGAGAGAAATACCCTGATTGTGTCT
>CAMSSU010000046.1 GCA_947063485.1 uncultured Clostridia bacterium
CGCTTGCCTGGGTTCTTTGCATGGGAAACAACCACAACTACCCAATGATACAACGTATAGTTTACCATACCTATTTGCGCTTCGCAAGCAGTATTTACCCTTTTATCAGACACTTCTGCCCCGATCCGATGAGATCTTCCCTGCCCGCTTTGATCAGCGCTTTTTTGACCAGCGGGTAGTTCTCCGGCTTGTTGAACTGGAAGAGCGCCCTTTGCATGGCCCGCTCTTCCCGGGTTTTGGCCGTATAGACGGGTTTTAGTGTAAAGGGATCGAGGCCAGTATAATACATGCACGTCGAAACCGAGCCGGGTGTCGGGTAAAAATCCTGCACCTGATCCGGGATAAAGCCGCTTTTGTTCAGATATTCCGCCAGCTCGATGGCGTCTTCAAGCGTCGAGCCCGGGTGGGAACAGATGAAATATGGCAGCACATGCTGGCGCTTACCTGCGCGCCTGCTGGCATCCTCAAACTTTTTCTTGAACTTCTCATACACCGCAATACTCGGCTTGCCCATCAGGTTCAGCACCCGGCCGGAGCAATGCTCCGGGGCGACTTTCATCTGGCCGCTGGTATGATAGCAGGCCAGCTCCCGAATGAACGTATCGTCCCGATCCAAAACGGCATAGTCGTAGCGCACACCCGAGCGCACAAACACCTTCTTGACGCCTGGAATTTTGCGCAGAGCCCGCAGGCTCTCCAGATATTTGCTGTGATCGACGATGAGATTCGGGCAAGGCTTTGGCGCCAGACAGCGCTTGCCCGGGCACATGCCCTGCATCTCGGCTTTTTTGCAGGAGAGCCGGGTAAAGTTCGCCGTGGGGCCGCCGACATCGTGAATATACCCCTTAAAATCCTTCTTTTGCGTCAGTGTCTCGGCTTCCCGCACTAGCGACTGCACGCTTCGGCTCTGAATATAGCGGCCCTGGTGGAAGAAGATCGCGCAGAAAGCGCAGCCGCCATAGCAGCCGCGGTTGGAAACCAGCGAAAACTTGACTTCCTTGAGCGCCGGAATCTCCTTTTGATAGGAAGGATGCGCTTCCCGGGTGAAAGGCAACTCATAGAGATCGTCGAACTCCATTTCGCTGAGCGGCTCGGCCGGCGGGTTCTGCACCAAATACCGCGTCCCATGCTGCTGCACCAGCGTGCGCCCCAGCAGATAATCCTGTTCGCGGTAGCTGGCCGCGAAGGCCTTTGCAAACGCCGTCTTATCCGCCGCCACCTGCTCAAACGAAGGCAGCATCACCTTTTCCTCATAGACTTGCTCCGGGCTTTGGGCCAAGTAGGCCGTGCCCCGCACATAGGTGAGATCCGAAACCGCAATTCCCGCCGCCAAGGCTTCGGCAATCTGCGCCAAAGGCTTCTCCCCCATGCCATAGACCAGCAAATCCGCCCCGGAATCCACCAGCACCGAAGGCATCACCCGGTTGTCCCAGTAGTCGTAGTGCGCCAGCCGCCGCAGGCTGGCCTCAATCCCCCCGATGATGATGGGCACATCCGGGTAGCACTCCCGCAGCATTTTGGAATAGACAGTTACCGCGCGCCTTGGGCGCAGCACTTCCCCGCCCGGGGAATACATATCGTATTTTCTGCGCACGCGGTTGGCCGAATAGAGGTTGACCATAGAATCCATATTCCCGCCGGAAACGAGAAAAGCCAGCCGCGGCCGCCCCAGCGCCTGATATGCCCGGCGGTCGCCATAGTTGGGCTGAGCCAGAATCGCCACGCTGTAGCCCAGGTTTTCCAGATACCGGCCAATCAGGGCATTGGCAAAGGAAGGGTGATCCACATAGGCATCCGGCGTGACCAGAATAAAATCCGGCTGGGCAATGCCCCGCTCCTCCAGCTCTTTTTTTGAGATCGGCAAAAACTTCCCGTACATCTTTTCTCCCTTTTCCATATCGGCAGATCTTTTCCTATAAAAAAACCACGGAGACCGTGGTTTTTTGCGTTTGAGCCGGACAATAAGCCGAGTTCTGTCGCGGATGGCCATCTGTCTTGGCTTGCCGTTGCCGGCAAGCTCTAGCGATTACATGAAGCTTAGCGGGCCGCTATTGAATGCTCCCATATCAATCTTGCACCAAGCGGGGTTTACAGGGAGCTTCTGTCGCCAGAAGTTCCGGTGAGCTCTTACCTCGCCTTTCCACCCTTGCATCCTGGCTGGGCCAGGGTTGCGGTATATCTCTGTTGCACTTTCCTTGGAGTCGCCTCCACCGGGCGTTACCCGGCGCTCTGCCCTATGGTGCTCGGACTTTCCTCACTCAAAAGAGTGCAGCCATCTAGTCCGCTCAAACAAAACCATTATAACACAATCAAAATTCTTCCGCAATTCTCGCAGTGCACCAGTTTATCCGAGTTTGCAACCGAAGAAGCAACGCCGGAGGGAAGCTGAATCTTGCATCCATCACAGCGGTTATCCCGCAAAACGGCTACGGGCGTCGGCCGAATCCCCTTGATGCGCCTGTATTCATCCAGCACTTCCCCCGAAATCCCCTGCCCTGCCTGCTCCAGCTTTTCTTCCAGCTCCTTGAGCTCTCCCGAGCCTGCGGCAACTTCCTTGTCGTACTGCACTTTGAGCTGATCATATTCCGCCTTTGCCGTGCGCATTTTGAGCAGAATCTCGCGGATCAGCTTATCCGTCTGCAAAATCTCCTCACGGATTTTGGCGATCTCCGCGCGCACATGCGCCGCCGCATCCGAAATCTTCTCGCTGTTTTTGACCAGCTCCTGCACCAGCTTCTGATCCAGCTCAGAATCATCGCACTCGGAGTAATAGCCGATGTCCTTGGAAACTTCCTCCATCTCTTCCATCAGCTTTTTGCTCTGTGCATTCAGCTCGGTCAGCGCGTTCTGCTTGACCACCGCCTTGCTCTCGGCGTCCGAAATCTTGCCCTGGCTGTTTTGCATAAAGCGCTTGAGCTTTACCAGCTGCTTTCTCGTGGGAGTATCCTGTATTTTCCGTTTATAAGCATCCAGCTCCATATCCACCTGCTGGTATTGCCAAAGTTGCTGTAAGTTCTCCAAATTTATAACCTCCCTGTATATCAAATCTGCAACCGGTTTGCGGTTGCAGAAGCATTAACAAAACTCATACGGCCGCTTTTTTCTCTGCGGACACATTACCTCTATCTTAGAGTTTAACTCATTTTGAGCGTTTTGTAAACCTTCGCGCATCGCGCGGACAAAGATCTTCTCGGTGTCGTAGTGCCCCGCCTCGACCAGCGTCATACCCAAAACCTGCGCTTCGGCGTAGTAATTGTGCTTGACTTCCCCGGTGAGGAAGGCATCTGCGCCGGCCTTTGCCGCCTCTGCCAGAAACTCGCTCCCTGCCCCGCCGACACAGGCAACCCTGCGGATTTTCCTGCCGCTGTCTGCCATGCGCAGCACGGGAAGGCCCAGCGCCTTCTTCACTTTCTCCGCAAACTCCGCCGGGCTGAGCGCCGCTTCATATGCCCCAATTACGCCAATCCCGCTGGCCATCTCTCCCTGCTCATCCCAGTTTTGCACAACCAGCGGCCGCCGCTCCTCCAGCCCAAGCAGTTTTGCCAGCTGCTCATTCATCCCGCCCAGCGCGCAGTCGTAAGAGGTGTGCGCCGCGTAGAGGTTGAACCCAGCGCGCACTGCCTGCAAAAACAGCTGATCTACAGGCGCGGCGCAGGAAAACTTCTTTTGCGCAGAAAACAGCAGCGGGTGATGCGAAAGAACCGTATCACAGCCGCGCTCTGCTGCCTCCTGCAAGGTTTCCGGCGTGATATCCAGGCAGACAAATACTCGCTCCACATGGTCGTGCTGATAGAGCGTCAGCCCGCTGTTATCCCAGTCATATGCGCAGGAGAGCGGCGCAATCCGCTCCACCAGCTCTGAAAACTTTCTTGCCGATATTGCCATACTATTTCTCCTCCAGCGCCCTCTGATAGAGCCCCAGCCGCTCCTTTGCCTTCTCTGCCGCCGGTGTTCCCGCTGCCGCCCTGGCGATCTGCCCCTGCACCATCGCCTCATGCTCCACATAGCTCCGCCAATGCTCATCCCTCTGGCTATTTCTTCCCACCAGCAGTTCCATGGGCGAATAGGCCGTCTCCTGCCCGGGCCGAACTTTCAAAATCGGATAAAATTTTCCCTTTTCCCGGGAAATTTGCTCCCGCTCGATCAAAAATCCCGAATCATTCAAATACTGCCGCAGACTGTCCGGGTAGTTATGCGGGCAAAGCACCAGATATCGCGCCGTCCGCGCCGCCCTCCAGCCTCGCTCCAGAATGCTCATCATCAGCGGGCCGCCAACGCCTGCGATGATAATGCCCTCTGCCTCTCCCGGCTTTAGTACGCCCAGCCCGTCGCCCAGCCGGCATTCCATTTGCCCGGTTAGGCCCAGTTGCTCTGCCAGCGCCTGTGCTTTTGCCAGCGATCCTGCGCTGATGTCCGCGGCAATCACCTTCTCTGCGCGCCCCGTCTGAATCAGCTCTGCGCATAGAAAGCCATGGTCGCATCCAATATCCGCAGCCACACCAACCGGATCGCAGTTTGCCGCAATTCTGGAAAGCCTTTCGCTTTTCATATGCGCCTCTCTATCCTTTCGCCGTTTTTTATTGTTTCCAAATTCCCGGGCAGCTGTGCTGCAAATGCGCCTCAAAATAAAAATGACAGCTTGGCCGTCATTTTTATCTTTCCGCTATTGCAAGCTGGCCGGGCAAAGCGCGTTTGCCAGCCGTTCCCATCTGCCGCTTTTCTATCCCCTGGCTCTACTCCAGATAATCCCGCAGCTTTTTGCTCCTGCTTGGGTGGCGCAGCTTGCGCAGGGCTTTCGCTTCGATCTGCCGGATGCGCTCTCTGGTAACCTGGAATTCCTTGCCGACTTCCTCCAGCGTGCGGGCTCGTCCATCTTCCAGGCCAAAACGCAGCTTGAGCACTTTCATCTCTCTTGGCGTCAAGGTATCCAGCACGTCCATCAGCTGCTCTTTGAGCAGCGTAAAAGCCGCGGCTTCTGCCGGCGCCGGCGCATCTTCATCCGGGAGAAAATCCCCAAGATGGCTATCTTCCTCTTCGCCGATGGGCGTTTCAAGAGAAACCGGCTCCTGCGCGATTTTTAGGATCTCACGCACTTTCTCTTCCGGGATATTCATCTCTTTTGCCAGCTCCTCAGGAAGCGGATCTCTGCCATATTCCTGCAAAAGTTGCCGGGAAACGCGCACGAGCTTATTGATGGTCTCCACCATATGCACAGGGATGCGGATCGTCCGCGCCTGATCTGCAATCGCCCGGGTAATGGCCTGGCGAATCCACCAGGTTGCATACGTCGAGAACTTATATCCCTTGGTATAATCGAATTTCTCTACCGCTTTGATCAGCCCGAGGTTCCCCTCCTGAATGAGATCCAAAAAGAGCATTCCCCTGCCAACATAGCGCTTTGCGATGCTGACAACCAGGCGCAGGTTTGCCTCTGCCAGCTTCTGCTTGGCAACTTCGTCGCCCTCGCCCATGCGAATGGCCAGCTCCCGCTCTTCCTCCGCCGTCAGCAAAGGCACTTTTCCGATCTCTTTGAGATACATCCGAACCGGATCATCGATGCTGACATTGCTCGGGACCGCGGATTCCAGCTCTTCTTTTGCCGTCTCCTCGTTTTCGAGCTTTGCCGCGTCCTCATCAATGACATCGATATTCATCTCTTCCAGCGCCTCGTAAAGCTTTTCCATCTGCTCGGGCTTCATCTCAAATTCATCTAA
>CAMSSU010000047.1 GCA_947063485.1 uncultured Clostridia bacterium
ATGCACCCGAAAACCGTCAGCTAACAGTTGATAAGTGATTTAGTTCCTTATCACTGTTAAGCCAAGGGATAAGGGCTTTTATTGATGCAAACTTCAAAGGCTGTGCGGAGTCCGGCCAACTGTTTGTTCAAAATCTTTTCTTCTGTTACTTTTGGCGCAAAAGTAACCAAAACGTGGGGGTGGGACACGCCTGCGAAAGAACGGAGACAGCCGAAAAGCCATCGCCCCCCCAGAGAGCAAGAGCGCCTTGAGGGTTATCTTCTGCGTGTGAAACACCCCCACACCCCCGAACGGCCCATTCCTAGTCTCGAGTTTGCTGATAGAAAGAGCGCTTATCGCGATACCCGAATGATGGGAATACGGAAGTTGTGATTGCGGCACGCGCCGCTGGCAGTCAGTTTGCCAGCCAGCACATGCTCTCTTATGCCGTGCTTACCCCGCGCGGCCAGCTGGCTCGTCAGATGGCGTGCTCTTCCCGCGCTATCCCATTTTCATACCCCAGTGAGGGGGTATGGGGGCTTGCCCCCATGATTACCAGCCGCCCTTGCCCTTATGGCCGCCTTTTTGCCTGAATTAACGGAAATTTCATAACTCGGTCTTGTAAAAAAAATGCCGACCGATTAAAATAAAGTTATTATGCTGGAAACTTTGGTAGATACTACAATTAAAAGATATAATCTCATCTCTCTGGGCGACCGCGTGGGCGTGGCGGTCTCTGGGGGAGTGGATTCGATGGTGCTGCTAAATGTCTTATATACCCTCTCCAGAAGGAGCGGGTTTTATGTCTGCGCACTGCATTTTGAGCATGGCATCCGCTCCGAGGAATCCGTGGGCGATATGCACTTTGTGGAGCAGCAGTGCGAGGCGATGCATATCCCCTTTTACGCGGGCAGCGCGGATGTTCCGGTAATCGCGGCGCAGACGGGGGAGAACCTGGAGGCCGCGGCGCGGCGGCTGCGCTACGAATTTTTCGAGGAACGCAAGCAGCAGCTGGGGCTGGCAAAAATCGCCATCGCCCATCATAAAGACGACTTTGCCGAGACTTTCCTGCTCAACCTGCTGCGGGGCAGCGGCGTCGCCGGGCTGACTTCCATGAAATACCAGCGCCAGCCGGGTATCATCCGGCCGCTGCTGGATATTTCCCGCAAGCAGATCGAGGCGTATGCCAAAAAGCACGAAATTCCCTTCCGGGTGGATTCGACGAATGCCGCGCTCAAATATACCAGAAACTATATCCGGGCCGAAATTCTGCCGCGCATGGCCAAGCTCAATCCCGAAGTCTCCTCGGCCATCATGCGGGCCAGCGAGATTCTGGGCGAGGAAGATGCCGCGTTGTTCGAATATGCCAAGAGCGAGTATCATAAAATTTCCCGCAGGGAAGAAGGGCAGATCGTGCTGGATCTCATCGCGTTCAACGCCCTGCCCAAAGCCATCCGCAGAAGAGTCGTGCGCATGGCCCTGCTGGAATTTACCACGCTGCAGGATGTGGATAAGCGCTCTGTGGACCGGGTGCTGGATCTGGCTGCCTCGGGGCGCACGGGCAAGGGCTACAGCCTGGAGGGGCGCTTTTTTGCGCACGTCTCCTATCATTCGCTCATCATCACGGATAAGATCATCACCATCCAGCGGGAGGGCAGCTTTGCCGTGGGCGAGGGCGTCATCGAGCCCTGGCCGGGCGAGTTTTTCCTGATGCAGCCGGTGGAGCGGCAGAACCTGCCGCGCAAGTTCCCCTCGGCCTCCAGCATGGTGCAGTATGCGGATGCGGCGGCGCTGGAAGGGGCGGTTTTGCGCACCAGAGCCCCGGGCGACTATTTCTCTCCCTTTGGCATGGAGGGCAAAAAGAAGCTCAAAGACTGGATGATCGACGAAAAAATTCCCCGGGAAGCCCGGGGGAGTATGCCGCTTCTGGCAAAGGGCAGCGAGATTTTGTGGATCGTCGGGTGTGCGCTTTCGGAGCACGCCAAAGTGCGCCGGGATAGCAGCGCCGTCTGCAAAATATCCTATATGTATCACACAGGAGAGGAAAGTGCAAAAGAAAATGAAGGATGATATCGCCGGCGTTCTGCTGAGCCAGGAGCAGATTCAGAGCCGGGTGCAGGAGCTGGCCGCCCAGATTGAGCGGGATTATACGGGAAAAGATCTCATCATGGTCTGCGTGCTGAACGGCGCATCCGTGTTCTATATCGATTTGCTCATGGAGCTGGATATCCCGCTGGAGATGAACTTCATCCGGGTCTCCAGCTATGGCAGCGGCACAAAGAGCAGCGGCAGCATCCGCATGCTCTACGACCTGGAGGCGGATATCACGGGAAAACACGTGCTCATCGTGGAGGATATCATCGATTCGGGCAATACGCTCAAAAACCTCACGGCGCTGCTGGCCGGCCGGGGCGCGGCAGAGGTCAAAAGCTGCTGCCTGCTGGATAAACCGTCCAGAAGAAGCGTGGCCATGGAGGCGGATTACGTCGGCTTCAAGGTCCCGGATGAATTTCTCGTGGGCTATGGGCTAGACTACGCGGGCAAATACCGCAATCTGAAGTTCATCGGCACGCTCAAACAGGAGATTTACGAATCAAGCGATTCGCAGGAGGAGAAAGTAGATTGAAGAAAAAGAGTAATTTCTTAAGAGGGCCGCTTCTGTATGTGCTCATCTTGCTGGCGATTTTTCTGATCGCCCAGTCCATGGGCGGCTATACCGTCAGCCAGGGGCAGACCATCGAATACAGCCAGCTTCTTGAAAAAATCGAGGCGGGGGAGATCGGCAAAATCACCATCTCGGCCAACGAAGCCGTTGCCTTAAAGCGGGATACGGCCATCAGCGCCAAGGATTTCCCCAAAAAATACGACTACTATATCTATCTGCCCTCGGCCGAGCAGTTCGATGCAGACGTCAAGGCCATTCTCGGCGTGGATAAGGGAACCGAAATCGATATCGAGATCGCCTATGAGCCCCAGGCGCAGCCCAGCATTTTCGTGCAGATGCTGCCCGAGCTTCTCATGACGCTTCTGATGATCGGGGTCATCTTCTTCATGTTCCGGCAGACCAGAGACGGCGGCAAAACCATGGGCTTTGGCAAGAGCAAGGCCAAAATGGTGCTGGGCGAGGAGGTCAATAAGACGTTCGGCGACGTCGCCGGGGCGGATGAGGAAAAGGCCGAGCTGGCCGAAGTCGTGGAGTTTTTGAAAGACCCGCGCAAGTTCACCCGGTTCGGCGCGCGCATCCCCAAAGGCGTGCTGCTGGTGGGCCCGCCCGGATGCGGCAAAACCCTGCTGGCCAAGGCCGTGGCCGGGGAGGCGGGCATCCCCTTCTTCAGCATCACAGGCTCGGATTTTGTGGAGATGTTCGTGGGCATGGGCGCCGCGCGCGTGCGCGATCTGTTCGATACCGCCAAGAAGAACTCCCCCTGCATCATCTTTATCGACGAGATCGACGCCGTCGGCCGCCAGAGAGGCGCGGGCCTGGGCGGCGGGCACGATGAGCGGGAGCAGACGCTCAACCAGCTGCTGACCGAGATGGATGGCTTTGTCGTCAACGACGGCATCATCGTCATCGCGGCGACCAACCGCGTGGATATTCTGGACCCGGCGCTTCTGCGCCCCGGCCGGTTCGACCGCCAGGTCGTCATCAACTACCCGGATGTCAAGGGCCGCGAGGATATTTTGAAGGTTCACGCCAAGGGCAAGCCCCTGGCCCCGGATGTGGATTTGGCCGTGCTGGCCAAGCGCACTCCCGGCATGGGCGGCGCGGATCTGGAGAACGTCTTAAACGAGGCGGCTATCCTGGCCGCTCGGTATAACCGCCCGAATATCGGCATGGAGGAGATCGAGGAGGCCGTAACCAAGGTCATGGTGGGCCCCGAGAAGAAGAGCCGCGTCATCACAGAAGAGGATAAGAAGATTACGGCATATCACGAGGTGGGCCACGCCATCTGCGCCAAGTGCCTGCCGAACTGCGATCCCGTGCACGAGATCTCCATCATCCCCCGGGGCATGGCCGCCGGCTATACCATGACGCTCCCGGATGAGGACAAGAGCCATTATTTCAAATCCAAGATGCTGGATGAGATGACCATGATGCTGGGCGGACGGGCGGCAGAGGCGCTCATTTTGGGCGACATCACCACCGGCGCTTCCAACGACATCGAGCGGGCGACGAGTCTCGCCCGGGGCATGGTCGTCAAATACGGCATGAGCGACGTCATCGGCCCGGTGTTCCACGGCGCGCAGCAGGAGGTGTTCCTGGGCAAGGAGCTGGTGCAGAGCAAGGCTTGCAGTGAGGAGGTTGCCGCGCAGATCGATGCCGAGATGAAGCGCATCCTGACGGGCTGCATGAGCCGCGCCACCGAGATTTTGTCCCAGCATGTGCAGAAGCTGCACGAGATCTCCCATGTGCTCATGGAAAAGGAGAAGATAGACGGCGAGGAGTTCGAGGCGCTGTTTGCCGCCCCGGCTCAGGCTGAATAGGCATAGCAAAGAAAAACCACAGCGTCAGCTGTGGTTTTTTTGTGCGCAGAAGGTCAAGGGCGATGGGTGAACATGGGGGCATAGCCCCCATACCCCCGGAAAATAAAAAAGAGCGCTTATGCGCTCTTTTTTTGATTGCTTTACTGCCCTTCTATTTCAGCCAAATGCCTTTTGAGCACCAGGTTCACATACTGGGAAAGCGAACGCGCGTCCAGCTCTGCATAGAGGCGCATCTTTTCCAAAACATCTCCGGAGATACTCAGCGTCCTGTTTTTCTTTCTGCCTTTGCCTCTCTCCGCCGCCAGTTCCAGCTCCCCGGCGTCTATTTCGCCGCTCTCCATTCTCTCGATATATCTGCGCAGGGCAATCGTAACATACCCAGAGACAGAGCGGTTCTCCCGCTCCGCGCATTGGCAGATTCCCTGCAAAACCGCCTTATCCAAACAGAGCGTAACGCTAATTTTGAGCGGCATCATGGCTTTCCATTTCCTTTCGCTGGGCATTTTCCGTCTGCGCAAAATACTCCTTCAAAACGGAATTGACGTACCGAGAAAGCGGCCATCCTCTCGTTTTGGCATTCTTCTTGGCTTTGTTTAGAATGGAGATATCTAGGGTCATATGGGCGCGGGCTTTTTTTATCATGCTTCATAGCCTCATCTTGCTCCCTGACCTAATCTATACTTCA
>CAMSSU010000048.1 GCA_947063485.1 uncultured Clostridia bacterium
GTCAAACTTGTTACTTTTTTATCATTTCTTTTACAAGCTCGATTAGGAGGTTTATTTGAATGCCAACGTTGGTTTTAGAGAAGGCAAAAGTACAAGAACTCAAAGAGTATATCGCGGCTAAAAAAGATATTCCCGGCCCGCTGATGCCGGTAATGCAAAAAGCGCAGGAGCTTTTTGGCTGCCTCTCTTTTGAAGTTCAGGAGATCATCGCGGATGAGATGAATATTCCCATGAGCGATATCTATGGCGTCGCGACGTTCTATGCCCAGTTCAACCTGGAGCCCAAAGGCCGCAATATCATTGGCGTGTGCCTGGGAACGGCATGCTATGTCAAAAACTCCCAGAGCGTTCTGGAAGCGCTGGAAGAGACGCTGGGAATCGCGGAGGGCAAGACGACGGAAGACGGCATGTTCTCTCTGGATGCAACGCGCTGCCTGGGATGCTGCGGCCTTGCTCCTGTCATGATGATCGGGGACAGGGTTTACGGGCGGCTCACTCCTGACGATATTCCGGGGATCATTGAAGATTTCAGAAGAGAAAATCAATAACCGCGATTAGAAAGTAAATGGAGGAGTTAGGATGAAAACGTTGCAGGAACTTGAAAGTGTAAAAAACGCCTCGATTGAGGATGTTAAAATACGGCTCGCAGGAGCAGAGGCCCCCAAGGGCGTCAAGCATGTTTTGGTTTGCGGTGGTACAGGCTGTACTTCTTCCAGCTCGCCGCTGATCGTCGAGAAATTCAACGAGCTGATTGCCCAAAACGGCATCGACGATAAGGTAAAAGTTGTTCGGACAGGCTGCTTCGGCCTTTGCGAGAATGGCCCTATCGTCATCGTCTATCCGGAGGGCACTTACTATAATAGAGTAAGCGTGGACGACGTTGAGGAAATCGTAAAGGAAGATCTCATCGCAGATCGTCCGGTGGAGCGGCTGTTCCATAAGCCTCATGCTGCAAATGAGACTGTGGAGAAAACGCTGCCCAAAATCAATTTCTATAAGAAGCAGAAGCGCATTGCGCTGCGCAACTGCGGTGTAATCGATCCGGAAAAGATTGAGGAGTATATCGCTTTAGACGGCTATCAGGCGCTGGCAAAGTGCCTGCGGGAATACACGCCGGATGAAGTCATCGAGATTATGACCAAATCTGGCCTGAGAGGCAGAGGCGGTGCCGGCTTCCCGACTGGCCTCAAATGGAAATTTGCGCGCAATGCACAGAATGAGCAGAAGTATGTCATCTGCAACGCCGACGAAGGCGACCCGGGTGCATTCATGGATCGCTCTGTTCTGGAGGGAGACCCGCACAGCGTCATCGAGGCAATGGCGATTGCCGGCTATGCCATCGGCGCAAACATGGGCTATGTCTACTGCCGTGCAGAGTATCCGATTGCTGTGCAGAGACTGCAGGTTGCCATCGATCAGGCGAGAGAAAAGGGTCTGCTTGGCGGCAAGATTTTCGGTTCAGACTTTGAATTTGATATGGAGATTCGCCTTGGCGCAGGCGCGTTTGTCTGCGGCGAGGAGACGGCGCTGATGGAATCCATCGAGGGCCGCCGCGGCGAGCCCCGGCCCAAGCCTCCGTTCCCGGCGAACAAGGGCCTGTTTGGCAAGCCCACAATCATCAACAACGTAGAAACCCTGGCAAATATTCCGGTTATCATTCTGAACGGGCCTGAGTGGTTTGCATCCATGGGAACGGAAAAATCCCACGGCACCAAGGTTTTCGCTCTGGGCGGCAAGATTGCCAACACCGGCCTTGTCGAGATTCCTATGGGCACGACGCTGCGCGAAATTCTCTTCGATATTGGCGGTGGTATCCCCAATGGCAAGAAGTTCAAAGCTGCGCAGACAGGCGGCCCTTCGGGCGGCTGCATCCCGGCAGAGAACCTGGATGTTCCGATCGACTACGACAACCTGGCAGCCATCGGTTCCATGATGGGATCCGGCGGCCTTATCGTCATGGATGAGGATAACTGCATGGTCGACGTTGCCCGTTTCTTCCTGGAGTTCACCGCAGACGAATCCTGCGGCAAATGCGCCCCCTGCCGGATTGGCACAAAGCGCATGCTGGAAATCCTGGAGCGCATCACGAAAGGTCAGGGACAGGAAGGCGATATCGAGAGGCTGGAAGAACTGGCGCATGGCATTCAGGACGGCGCACTTTGCGGCCTGGGCAAAACGGCTCCTAACCCCGTGCTTTCGACCATCAAATACTTCAGAGACGAGTATGAGGCGCATATCAAGGAGAAGCGTTGCCCGGCTGGCCACTGCAAGGCGCTTTTGAGCTATTCTATTGTCGCAGATAAGTGCAAGGGCTGCAGCCTGTGCTCCAGAGTTTGCCCTGTCGGCGCGATTTCCGGCGTGGTCAAGAGCCCGTTTGTCATCGACAGCAGCAAGTGCATCAAGTGCGGGGCTTGCATGGAAAAATGCAAGTTTGGCGCTATCGTGAAGAAATAAGGAGAGGTGAATCATGGTTTCTTTGACAATAGATAATATCAAGGTTGAAGTTCCAGAAAATACTTCGGTATTGGAAGCAGCCAGAAAAGCAAATATTAAAATTCCGACGCTCTGCTATTTGAAGGGTATCAACGCCATCGGCGCTTGCCGTATCTGCCTGGTTGAAATTGAAGGAAACCGGGCGCTGCAGGCGGCCTGCGTTTTGCCTGTTACAGAGGGCATGGTGGTGAAGACCAATTCTCCCAAGGTTTTGAAAGCGCGGCGCCTGAGCCTGGAGCTTCTGCTTTCCAACCACGACAGAGAATGCCTTTCCTGCCCGAGAAACAAAAACTGCGAATTGCAGACGCTTTCCGAGCGTTTCCAGGTTGAGGGCTATGAATACGAGGGCGAGCGGCATCATCTGCCCATCGATGAGCTCTCTCCGTCGGTTGTGCGCAACCCCAATAAGTGCGTGCTCTGCAAGCGCTGTGTAGCGGTCTGCCACAATGTGCAGAAAATCGGCGCGATTGGCGCTGTCAACCGCGGATTTAAGACGACCATTTCGCCTGTCTTCAATAAATCTTTGGAGCAGGTTCCCTGCATCAACTGCGGCCAGTGCATTGCGGCTTGCCCGGTTGGCGCTCTAACGGAAAAGAGCGAGCTGGATAAAGTCTGGGATGCTCTGCGTGATGATAACAAGTTTGTCGTCGTGCAGCCGGCTCCGGCGGTGCGTGTCGCTTTGGGCGAAGAGTTTGGTATGCCTATGGGCAGCAGAGTAACGGGCAAGATGGCGGCAGCAATGCGCCGGATCGGTTTCGATAAAGTTTTCGATACGGATTTTGGCGCAGACCTGACCATTATGGAAGAGGGGACGGAGCTTCTGGAGCGCCTGCAGAATGGCGGAGCGCTGCCGATGATCACTTCCTGCTCGCCTGGCTGGGTCAAATACTGCGAGCACTTCTTCCCGGAGTTCCTGCCGAATCTCTCTTCGTGCAAATCTCCGCATCAGATGCTGGGCGCAATCGTAAAATCCTATTATGCAGAAAAGAACGATATCGACCCGAAGGATATCTTCGTCGTTTCTGTCATGCCCTGCACGGCCAAGAAATTTGAGCGCTCCAGAGATGGGCAGGCGGGCGCTGGATATGACGATGTGGATGCTGTGCTGACGACCCGGGAATTTGCCCGCATGATCAAGCAGGCCAATATCGATTTTGTCAACCTGCCGGATGAAGATTTCGATAATCTTCTGGGCGAATCCACTGGCGCCGGCGTTATTTTCGGCGCGACTGGCGGTGTAATGGAAGCAGCAATCAGAACGGTTGCCGATATTCTGACCGGCGAAGACCTCCAGGAGATCGAGTACACGGATGTCCGCGGCATCAAAGGCATCAAAGAAGCGACGGTTACCGTTGCTGGAAAAGAACTGCGTGTTGCAGTAGCTTCGGGCACAGGCAATGCAGAGAAACTGCTCAACGCCGTCAAATCCGGCGAGAAGCACTATGATTTCATCGAAATCATGGCTTGCCCGGGCGGATGCGTCAATGGTGGCGGCCAGCCCATCGTTCCCGCTGAGGTGAAGGGCGCTCTGGATCCGAGAGTAGAGCGTGCGAAGGGTCTGTATGGCGAGGATACGGATAAGCTTGTCCGCAAATCCCATAAAAACTCCGAGATCAACAAGCTCTATGATGAATATCTGGGCAAACCCGGCAGCCATAAGGCGCACGAGTTGCTGCATACGTTCTATGCGGCGCGCCCCAAGTTCAACTAATCTGTACGATAAAAAGGAGAGGAAATATTTCCTCTCCTTTTTCTATTCCGCTTGTACGGTGCATACGATTATTTGGGGGTGTTTTCATATGAAAAAACGCGCAGTAATTGCCTATGCCAAATTAATCGCAATTGGAATGACCGTCGCGAGCCTGGCACTGCTGGCCTGGAATATCGCATATGCCGCCGTAGAAGGGAAAAACAGCCGGGGAGACACAGAGTGCGTCGAGCTTCCGATCCTGATGTATCACAGCATACTGGACAGTACGTCAAAGGCGGGCGATTATATTATAACGCCCGCAGTTTTAGAGGCCGATTTGCTCTACCTTCGGGAGCAGGGCTATGAGACTGTGCTCATTTCTGATCTGATCCGCTATGTCAACGGAGAGGGAGACCTGCCTGAAAAACCTGTGCTGCTCACATTTGACGATGGCTATTATAATAACTATAGCTATCTGTATCCGCTGCTACAAAAA
>CAMSSU010000049.1 GCA_947063485.1 uncultured Clostridia bacterium
CGCATCTTTCGCTTTTATTTGGCTGAGTCTGCTTTGGATTCTGATTTTGCTCACAACTATTTCCTTTTATAAAATTTCCAAACCCGCAGGCTATCTCATGATTCCCTATTTGCTGTGGGTTGCCTTTGCCGGATACCTGAACCTCTTTATCTATCTGCTCAATTAATAAAAAGCGGGCTTTAAAATAAGCCCGCTTTTTGATTTCAGCAAAATTTAGAAAAGATAACTTTCAGAGGATCATAGGCGCCCAAAAACCGCTCGGTTCCGGGTGCTCCTGTTTTATAGCGCCGTTCCCTTTTTGGGAATGGTCAGCTCTCCCGTATCAACGCCTTCCAAAGTAAGCAAAGCGATTTTCTTTTGCAAACCGCCGGCGTATCCCGTCAGGCTGCCATTCGCCCCGACAACCCGGTGACATGGAATGATGATTGAGATTGGGTTGTGGCCTACCGCACCGCCCACTGCCTGGGCCGACATTCGCTCCAAACCGCGGCCGGCCGCAATCTTTTGGGAAATCTCTCCATAGGTCATCACACTTCCATATGGAATTTCACAAAGAATTTTCCAAACCTCTTTGCGGAACCCGCTGCCCATGGGCGCCAGCGTTAACCGCCCAATTTCTGGCTTCTCTCCCCCAAAATAGCAATCCAGCCACTGTGCAGTCTGCTTTAACATCGGGGAGTTTGGCTTTTCCTCCCTCTCTTCCTTCAAGGAGCCCAAAAAATATTTCTGGCCTTCCATCCAGACGCCGACCAGCGCGCCAGCCTTTTCGGCCAGCAAAAGTCTGCCAATCGGAGAATCATACCACATGGTATATACCATCATCTCTGCCTCCAGTTTCTATTTTCTAAGCGGCGCATTCATCTGCTGGAATGGTTTGCCGCATCTTCTCATTTCGCCGTGCCCGGAACATCCAGATTCCACAGGCATATCATCGCATAGCTGCGCCAAGGGCGCCACTGCTGCGAAAGCTCCAGCCGCTCTTTGGGGGTATACTCTGGCAGTGCATGTTTTGCGCCAATATCCGTCTCTAAAAAGGCGTCTGGCCAGCCCATCGTCCTCATGGCAAGGTATTTGGCCGTCCAGCTGCCAATTCCCTTAATCTGCATGAGTTTTTCCATCTCCTGCTTTGGATCGGCGTAAATGCCCAGCGCAATTTCGCCGCTCTCCAGCGCCTGTGCCAGGGCCAAAATGCACCGAGATCTTGCGGCAATCACGCCCAGCACACCCAATCGCTCCTGGATTTCATCCTTTAGCGCAATCATATCCTCTGCCTCCGGGAAAAGATGCGTCAGGCCATCTACCCCGGTCCAGATAGGCGTGCCATAGGTCAATGCAATTCTCCCTGCCAGGGAGCTCGCCGCTTTCACCGTGATTTGCTGGCCCAAAACAGCCCGCACAGCCATTTCAAACGGCTCAAAGCATCCAGGGACGCGCAGCCCTAAAACACAGGCGCCTGGGCGAATCTGGTTCATAGTTTGCAATCTCTCGCAAATCACATTTGGCTCTGCATAGAGATCAAACAACGCCCGCACCCGAGCCAAAACTTGCGATAAGACCGGGATGAGCGCATCGCTCAGCGTAACGGCCAGCGCATTCTTTTTGGGGCAGTTCTGCACGCGAATCCATCCGCAATACTTCTTTCCATCGCGGTTTTTCAGGCGAATTGTGCGCAGATACGCGTTTTCGGAAACTACCTCAACTCCGGGAATCGCACGTTTTTGGAGAAAATCCAGCATCTTCTCCCACTGATAGGGAGGATGATAGCCCAGTGCGACAGTGATCCCATGGCTCTGCATTTTTCCGTTGGCAGCATTTTTTCGCAGCGCCGTCGGCGATAAATGGTAGCGCTTCTGAAACAGATCGTTAAGGCGGCGCAGGCTCCCAAACCCTGAAGCCATCGCTACATCAAGCACAGACAGCTGCGTATCCGTCAGCAAATTTTTGGCCAGCAAAAGCCGGCAAGTTTGCAAATACTGTATGGGAGAAACGTGATATTCCGCGAAAAAGACCCGCCGCAAATGCCGATCTGTGCATCCCAGTTTTTGCGCGACTTCCGCTACCCGCAGCCCATCGCCGCAATGCTCCGCCATCAGCCGCGCGGCCTTTTTCGCAAGCGATGACGAGGCATCAATGACGGCTCTGCCCGGCGCAAGCTCTGGCCGGCATAGCAGGCATGGCCGATAACCTGCCTGCTCCGCCTCCGCCGCAGAAGAAAAGAAGGTGCAGTTTTCCCGCCTGGGCTGTTTTGCCCGGCAGGTTGGGCGGCAATAAATCTTTGTGGAGGAAATCCCGACGAAATAGCGCCCATCAAACCGCGTATCTTTGGCCTGAAACGCCTCGTAGAGAAACTCTTCTTTCTCTTTCATCCAGTCTCCCCCTTCCCTTTGCCTCATAATACCGCCTTTTCCCTTAAAAATCCCGCCATAATCGGACACCATATTTCCGCAACGCTGCCAAAATGGTTTTTCACTCTCAGCAGTTCGCTTTTCCATAAATTCTAACAAATTTTTTGGCCAAAAGGCAAGCGGTTTGCCCGCTCTCCCACAGCACATTTCATAAAAAGAGCGCAGCCACCTGGGTTTTCACCCAGGCAGTTGCGCCCATGTTTTTATGCTATTTTACTTTAGCATTTCCGGCTCGCTATTTGCTCGCCTTGCGCCGATAGCCGAGAATTGCTCCCAGCATAGCCAGCGCACCGAACAAAGCTGCCAGCAGCACCCAGTGGTTCATAGAATCACCGGTCTTGGGAATCGAGCTTCCGCCCGTGCCGTTCGGATCGCCGCCCTCATTGGGTTTGCCGCTCTCCTCTTCGTCATCCGGGATACCATTCCCATCTGCATCGATCTTGTAATCCGGGATGCCGTCGCCATCCGTATCGATGTTGACATCCGGAATGCCGTCGCCATCGACATCGATATTGATATCCGGCTTTCCATCTCCGTCGATATCGACGTTGACAGGCATCTTATCATCGATGATGACAACAACCTTATGGTTGCGATCAGCCGTCAGCTCGACCGAGTTAGCCGTGCGCAGGTCTGTTCTGACTACACCGTCGATGATGACATACTTGACTTCGTAGTGATGGCCTTCTACCGGCGTAACCTGCCAAGAAATCGTCTTCTTGACTCCTTCACGCAGCGTCGCTGTGTTGGTGATCGTGCCTGCGCCGCCTCTCAGTTCCGTCGCAATCTCAAAGGTCTGAACTTTGTAGCTCGGCGGCAGCGGATCGTTTGTTCCGCCATTCTTCTTGAGCGTAACAACGACTTTCTTATCCTCCTGAATATCCTCGAAGGACCAGGAGTTGCCGCTCGTCGCAACGACCGTGCCGTTCACAGAAATGCTGGAAACGGTGTATCCATTCGGAATCGTCCAGGAAACTTCGCCGTCTTCGCCGACATTGTAGTATCCCTGGCCTTCCGTGATCTGCCCGGGGCCACCCTGAATCATCGCTTCAACTTTGCGCAGCGTATCCTCTTTGGGAGCAGGCGTCGGGGTGTTGGTGCCATCCGGCAGTTCCACATTCTTAGTGAAGAATACCTTCACCTCGTGATCTTCGATTGCACCGTTGACGGCCATCGTGAATGCCGTCGCATCTGCATTTTTCAGATCAAGGTCAGACTTAGTAACCAGGCCCAAATCCGTAACGATTTCGTACTCGTTTGTCGTTGCATCGCCTTCGCCTTCCAGAAGCAACAAGCCCTGGCCAGCGCTCAGAACCATCAGTTCAGGCTGCGACTTAGCGGGTGCGCTCAGCGGCAACAGTGCCTGAGCCATTGTGCCGGCCTTCGACGTCAGAACTTCAACGCCCTTATCTTCCTCGGCCGGAGCAACGCTCTCTTCCGGCTCAACGGAAGCAGCTGTATCCTCGGGAGCGACAGAGCTCTCTGCGCTGGGCTCAACCGTAGGAACGCTCTCTTCCGGCTGCGGCTCGATAGACGGCTCAACGCTCGGCTGAACGGGCAATACCGCGTTCGGCTGCTTTGCAGGAGCCTTGGCAGGTGCATCCGGGAGCGCCACAGTCGACGGAGAGGGCGCCGAGCTCGGAGCAGGAGCCGGGCTTTCTTTGAGCACCGTATCCAGAACCGTAACACCGTCTACGACGATCTTGCTGATGCTATAGCCTGCAGCAGGCGCTGCCTGGATATCCAGATAGGACTGACCCTTATACACGGTCTTGGAAGCGGAGATCGTTCCGGAGCCGTATTTATACAGGTCGATATCATAGAAGACAGGCTGAACTTTGACGACGATATCCGTATCCTTCTTGATGTTCTTCAGCTCAACATCCGTCAGATCTTTGCCCTTGCTTTCGCCGTTGACGATGACGTCGACGACTTCATAGTAGGTGTAATCTTCTGCCTCAGGATCGCCGTTATTCATATCCAGCGTCCAGTCGACATTGTAGTCGCTATCCGTCTTGATGACAGCACCGCCAGTGATCTCGCCGGGGCCGCCCTCGATCTTAGTCGTAACTTTGATGAACTCATCTTCCGAATAGACCG
>CAMSSU010000050.1 GCA_947063485.1 uncultured Clostridia bacterium
CTTGTGGAGGTGCAGAACCACACCTATAATTTGCATGGCAAAAACACACGTTTTGGGCTGGTCAAGGCGGCAGGGGAATCTGTGGGGGATTTTTATTCCTATGTTTCTGAAGATTTAGAGCTGATGCAGGCAAAGATGCAGGAAAACCTCCATCAGCGGCCAACCGCTCTGGCATACCCGTTTGGCGCCTTGAGCAAAGATACGGAGACGCTGGCAAGGCATTTGGGGTTTTCCTGCACGCTCACTTGCTATGAAAAGCTCAATATCATAGAAAAGGGCAATCCAGATAGTCTTTACTGCCTGGGGCGGGTAAACCGGGAGTATGGGCCTTCAACGCAGGAAATTCTCAACCGAATCTATAAATAAAAAGAGCGCTTCTCTTTATGAGAAGCACTCTTTTTGATTGCCTGCTATTTGGATTTCGCAAACTGGCTTTGATAGAGCTGCGCATAAAAGTCGCCTTTGGCAAGAAGCTCTTCATGCCGGCCCTGCTCCAGAATATGCCCCTGATTCATCACGAGAATGTTATCAGCCTCCAAAATGGTGGAGAGGCGATGGGCGACGATAAAGCTCGTTCGGCCCTGCATCATCTTGTTAAACGCCTCCTGGATATAGAGCTCTGTGCGGGTATCGATATTGCTGGTAGCTTCGTCTAAAATGAGCATAGGCGGGTCTACCAGCATAACCCGGGCAATCGAGAGCAGCTGCCGCTGGCCCTGTGAGAGGCTGCCTGTGCGGTCTGAAATGATGGTATCATAGCCATCCTTCATGCGGGTAATAAAGCCGTGCGCCCGTGCGGCCTTTGCTGCGGCAACCACTTCTTCCATCGTGGCATCTGGCTTTCCATAGGCAATGTTTTCGCGAATCGTGCCCGTTGCGACCCAAGTCTCCTGCAAAACCATGCCGTATTGGCCGCGCAGGCTGTTGCGGGAAAATTCGCGGATATCCGTTCCATCCAGGAAAATAGTGCCCTCATCTACGTCGTAGAAGCGCATGAGCAAATTGATGAGCGTCGTTTTTCCGCAGCCTGTGGGGCCGACGATGGCGATCTTATCGCCGGGTTTCACCTGAAGGTTGAGGTTTTCTATCAGCTTGCGCTCTGGAGTATACGAGAAAGCGACATGCTCCATCGCTAGGCTCCCGCTGAACTGCGATGGATCGATGATTTTCTTTCCATCCGAAACCTCTTCCGGCTCGTCGAGAAGCTCAAATACCCGGTTGGCAGAAGCGAAAGCCGTCTGGATTTGCCCGATAACACCCGAAACCTCGTTAAAGGGCTTGGTATATTGGTTGGCGTAGCTCAAAAAGGAAGAGACTTGCCCGATGCTGATGAGGCCGCGGATGGCGCAAATAGAGCCGAAAATGCCCACAGAAGCATAGACAAGGCCGTTGACAAACCGGGTAGAGGGGTTTGCAAGCGAGGAATTGAACTGCGCTTTGATGCCGCTGGCGTGCAAATCGGCATCGATGGCGCAAAATTTCTCTTCGGCTCTCTGCTCATAAGTAAAGGCTTTGATGACCTTCTGATTATTGATGGTTTCGTTGATATGTGCGCTGAGCCTGCCCTGAATTTCGGACTGCATGGAGAAATACTTGTTCGTGCGCTTGACGATAAACGAAGCGACAAAAATGGAGAGCGGCGTTACCAAAACGACGATGACCGTAATGACTATATTGACAGAGAGCATGAAGCCCAGCGTGCCAAGAATCGTGATGATGCCGGTGAAAAGCTGGGTCAGGCCCTGGGTCAGGCCGTCGCCGACCTGTGAAATATCGTTGACCACCCGGCTGATAATGTCGCCGTGTGCGTTGGTATCGATATAGCGCAGGGGAACAGCGTTCAATTTGGCAATGGCGGCTCTGCTGAGATCCCGCGTCGTATTCTGCACGATGACGCTGGTAAAAACAGAAGTGAGCCATTGGAAGGCGGTGCTGACAAGCAGGGTAATCCCATAAAAAATGAGGATGCGCGCCACTGCGGGAAAATCGACCTGGCCTTGCCCGATGATGAGATCGACGGTATCGCCGATCAGAATCGGCCCGAGCAGGGAAAGCGAGACGCCGATGAGCGCAGAGAGAATCGCCAAAAAGATATAGAAGCCGTATGGCTTGAGCACGCCGAGAAGCCGGCGAAATGTTGCCTTGTTCATCGCTATTTCACCTCTTCTTCCAAGATAGACTGGGATTTGCAGATTTCATGATAGATGGGGCAGGAAGCCAGGAGCGATTGATGCGTTCCGCTGCCCACAATTTTACCGTCGTCCAGCACGAAAATCTGATCAGCATGGCGAATGGAAGCGGCTCTTTGCGAGACCAGAATGAGCGCCTGCAGCCCTTGCTTGGCCGCCAAAGCCTGGCGGAGCTTGGCGTCGGTGGAATAATCCAGGGCGCTGGTTGCATCATCTAAAATAAGAATCTCGGGCTGGGCGACGAGTGCCCGCGCGATGGTAAGGCGCTGTTTTTGCCCGCCAGACAAGTTTTTTCCGCCCTCGCTGATAGGCGCTGAGAGCCGGCCGGGCAGGGCGTCGACAAACTCCTTGCTTTGAGAGACGGCCAGCGCCTGCTCCAAATCCTCTAGGGAGGCGTTTTCATCCCGCAGCCGCAGGTTGGATTCGACAGTGCCGTTAAAAAGAACGGTGTGCTGCGGCACAATAGAGACTTTCTGCCGCAGCTCCTCCAGTTTATATTCCCGCACATCCACGCCGCCAACCAGAACTTTTCCGGCAGAGACGTCGTAAAAGCGCGGAATCAGATTGATGAGGGTAGATTTGCCCGAGCCTGTGCCGCCGATGATGCCGATGGTCTGGCCAGGCAAGACGGTAAAGTTGATATCCGAAAGGGAATCTTCTCCCCCGTAGGAGTGGAAAACATGCTCAAAGCAGAGCACAGGTGCGCCGCTTTTGGCTTCGCCAGGCGCCCCGGGGCCATCCGTAATGGAGGGGACCGTCTCGAACACTTCGTTGATCCGCGCGGCGGAAGCGGAGGCTTTGGTGAAGATGACGACCAGGTTGGCCACGACCATCAGCGCCAAGGCAATTTGCGAGAGGTAGTTGACAAAAGCGACGAGCTCGCCCTGCGTAAACGTTCCCGAATCCACGCGGTAGCCGCCGAACCAGATGACGGCGATGGTCGCAAAGTTCAGCAGCATGAAGGTGAGCGGGTTGAGCAGCGTCGCAAGGCGCTCCACGCGCATAGCCGTTCTGCGATAGTCGTCTGTGGCGGCATAGGCTTTTTCGCTCTCGCTTTTCTGCTTGGAAAAGGCGCGGATGACGCGGGCTCCCGACAGCGTTTCGCCCGTCAGCAAAGAAACCTTATCCAGCTTCTTTTGCAGTGTTTTATAGTAGGGAACCGAGCGGCTCATGATCAGCCAGGTCACGAACGCGACGACAGGCGCCATCACCAAAAACACCGAGGAGAGGCTTAGATCGATGAACATGGAGACGATGATAGAGCCGATGACGAGAAAAGGCGCCCGGACGACCAGGCGGATCAGCATGGCAACTGCCAGCTGAATTTGGTTGACATCCGCCGTCAGGCGGGTAACCAGCGTCTGCGAGCCAAACTTGTCGATTTCAGCATGAGAAAAGCGCATGATATGCGCGTAGAGCTGATCCCTGATTTTTGTGCCCACACCCTGGCTGGCTTGGGCTGCGAACCGCTGGCAGACCAGCGTGGAGCATAGGCCGACGACATAGAGCAGCACGAGAATGCCGCCCATTTTGAGCACATAGCCTTCATCGCCGTTTTTGACGCCGACATCGATGACTTTTGCCATGATGATGGGGATGATCAGCTCAAAGATCGCCTCGATCAGCTTAAAAAGCGGCCCTAGAAAAACCTGCTTTTTAAAGTCTTTTAGGAATCTTGCCAGTTTAACCATAAGAACCTCATTTTACCATGAAAGTATTGTTATCATACGCTATCATTATACCTATTTTTTCTCTCATTTCAAACCTTTCGGGCAAAATA
>CAMSSU010000051.1 GCA_947063485.1 uncultured Clostridia bacterium
CGGGATGTTCAGTTTTTGACTGAGGTGGGAAAAACCGGATATGCAGGCTATGATATTGAGATTTACCGCGTCAGTTTCTCATAGCAGGCTCAAAAAGAAAAAATTTCATGCGCACGGCTCTTCTCTTTTTATGAGAAATTTGATAAAATAATATCGATAAATATTTACTGATGGAAAGAGACTGGAGGTATTCCGTTGAAAACCAGAAAATTTGATACCAAAGTTCAACATTTGAAATACAAAGTGCTGCGGGAAGTGGCGCGGTATGCCTTTGAGGATAAGCTGGATCGGGCGGCGCTGGAAATCCCTTCTCAAATCGTCTCGGGCAAAGAGGCGACGATGCGCTGCTGCATCTATAAGGAGCGGGCGATCGTCGGCGAGCGCATCCGAATGGCGTTTGGGGGAGATAAGGAAAACCCGAACGTCATAGAAGTTTTGGATATTGCATGCGATGAATGCCCGGTGGGCGGCTATGAAGTGACGGATTCCTGCCGCGGCTGCATTGCGCACCGCTGTGAAGATGTCTGCCCCGTGGGCGCGATCTCCTTTGATAAGCACCAGAAGGCGCATATCAATAAAGAAAAATGCGTCAACTGCGGAAAATGCGCGAGCGTCTGCCCCTATAGCGCCATTGCCAACCGCAAACGCCCCTGCGAGGCGGCCTGCAAAGTTGGGGCGATTGGAAAGGATGAACAGCAGTTTGCCCATATTGATAACAGCAAGTGCATCTCCTGCGGTGCCTGCGTCTACCAGTGCCCGTTTGGCGCGATTATGGATAAATCTTATCTGCTCGAGGTGATCGACCTGATCCGCGGCAGCCAGGATAACACTAAGTATAAGCTGTATGCGGTGGTGGCGCCCTCTATTTCCAGCCAGTTTTCCTATGCGAAGCTGGGGCAGGTGATCAGCGCCATCAAGGCTTTGGGCTTCTATAAAGTCGTGGAAGCGGCCCTGGGCGCGGATATGGTGGCCATGGCAGAGAGCAGGGAGCTCATGGAAAAGGGCTTTTTGACGACCTCCTGCTGCCCCGCGTTTGTAACATATGTGCGCAAGAATTTCCCCGAGCTGCTGGAACATGTCTCGCATAACCTTTCCCCCATGGCGGCCATCTCTCAGCGCATCAAAGAGGCGGATCCCGGGGCCAAGGTTGTGTTTATCGGGCCTTGCACGGCGAAAAAGCTGGAAGTGCGCCAGGAGCGCGTCCGGCCATATGTGGATAGTGTGCTGACGTTCGAGGAACTGCAGGCGCTTATCGATAGCAGAAATATCGATCCCGCCAAGCTGCCCGAGGAGAAGCTGGATAACGCCTCCTACTACGGACGGATTTTCGCCCGGAGCTGCGGCGTAACGGATGCGGTGCGGGAAGCGATTCGGGAACAGGGTGCTTCGGAGTTCCATATCGATCCCGTTACATGCGATGGAATCGAGCAATGCCATAAGGCGCTGCTCAGAGCCTCCAAAGGCCGCCTGCAAAATAACTTTATTGAGGGCATGGCCTGCATCGGAGGATGTATCGGCGGGGCAGGCTGCCTGACGCACGATCCGAGAAATAAAGAGCAGGTCGATAAATTTGGCAGAGAGGCCGAGCGCACGATTTCCGAGGCGACGCAGGCCATGGAGGAAGAACTTTTCTAAAAAATGAAAAACAAAGAAGCACAGCAGTGGCTGTGCTTCTTTTTCTTTGAGACGACGATACTTTATTGCCGCCGGTGCGGAACGGGAATCACAATGCGGCGTTTGCCTAAAAACTCTCCTGCATCAGCGAGGCCAGCGATTCGGATGGGGATTCGCACTCCTCGAAAAGGCGGTGCAGGGGAACGCCTAGGGCACGGGCGATCTTGGAAAGTGTGTTGAGCCTGGGATTGCCGCAGGTATGCTCAATTTCGAAAAGCGCGTTTGGTGTGATTTCGGCATTGAGCGCAAGGACTAATTGGGAAAGACCGGCTTTTTCCCGCAGGCGAAGGATATTTTTCGCGACGATTTGATTGAGTGCATTCATATGTTTCTCCTAAAAAATACAGTATTGGAAAATTATGGATGCATTTGCTTGTATCCTCAATGGGAAAAGGAAGTGTTTTATTGCTAATATGTTGGCACTAGGAAGAGTGCAGGGCTTTTCTCGGCAAAAAATTTTTTGCTCATTCCAGACAGCCGTCGGTTTTGCTCCATTCCTGCCCAAGGCCTTTTTGCAAAAACGCCTGAATTGATCTAAAATAATGAAAAGGACGATAATCTTGTGCCAATTGCCTGGCAAAATGGCGGCGGATGAGCAAAAACAGGAAAAGGGAGAAGGGCGGCGCCTGTGGAAATGCTGGGGAAGGCGCTGGGCCTGAGGAGAGAATGAGCGTCAACCTATATCTTTACCCGGGAGCAGAGAAGAGCGGCGGCGAAGAGCGCCTGCGTGCTTGTGCCAGACATTTTTGCGGCGGCGAAGGGCAGGAGCGCTTTGAGCGCATTGCGCGCACGCAAAAGGGAAAGCCCTATTTTCCGGATGCGCTGGAGATCGCGTGCTCGGTTTCGCATACAGATGGATACTGGGCCTGCGCCATATCCGATGCGCCGGTGGGGCTGGATCTCGAAAAGATGCGCCCATGCCCGGCCGAACACATCGCCCGGCGCTTTTTTCACCCGCAGGAGGCGCTGTTTGCGGCCCAAAGCCAAAAGGCGTTTTTTCAGGTCTGGACGGCCAAGGAGAGCTATGTCAAGCTGCTCGGCCGAGGAATCGATGCTTCGTTTGGGGATTTTTCAGTGGTGGAACGCGGAGGCATCGTATCGAAATTGGGAGAAATTGAGTTTTTGCCCATCGCTTTGGAGCCGGAATACTGCATGTGTTTATGCGGGAAGAGTATGAAAACCGTGCGGCGCGTGGTTATGGGCGGGCAGATGCAGCTTTGAAGGATGCGGGCCAAAGCAGGGCCGGCAAAAGAGGGGGAAAGAGGCATGAATGTATTTGATTTTGACGGCACAATTTATGATGGAGACAGCACCCGGGATTTTTTCGCGTTTTGCCTGAAAAAATATCCCAGAACCTGGCTCTCTCTTCCAAGAACAGGCATTTGCGCGGTGGGCTTTCTCCTGCATCTGATGCCCAAGACCAGATTCAAGCAGAACTTTTATCGGTTTTTGCGGGGCGTCCCGGATGCGGGGCAGGCGGTGGAGCAATTCTGGCAGGCGCACATGGGAAACATCCAGGCGTGGTATCTGGGTGTGAAAGCAGAAGGGGATCTGGTGATCTCCGCCTCCCCGGAATTTCTGCTGGAAACGCCTTGCAGGCAGCTGGGGATTTTGCCGCCCATCGCGTCCCGAGTCGATGCAAAAACGGGGATTTATAGCGGCGTGAACTGCCATGGCAAAGAGAAAGTGCGGCGTTTCCAGGAGCAATTTGGGCAGGCAGCTGTGGAAAATTTTTATTCGGACTCCAAATCCGATTCCCCTATGGCGGAACTGGCGGCCCAGGCCTTTTTCATCCAAAAAGGGCAGGTGCTCCCGTGGCCATGGTAGGGCAAGAATTGCCGCTTTTTCTATGGAAAATGCTTGACAAACCAGAGGGGCAGAACTATACTGAAAACGTATTCTAAATGTAGGATGTACTCACATATTTTTGTAAGCCATTTGCTTGT